>JAKSVD010000001.1 GCA_024408305.1 Bacilli bacterium
TGTTTGCATAATCCAATCCGTCAGGAATGATGATGCTCTCCAGCTTTTGCAATGACCTTGCATCGTCTGCTTCTTTCTTGATGTACCCCTCATATTTGATTTTGGTTTCTAAAGCCAAAATGGAATCGTCATCAAGATACACATCTTTTAGTTCAGGCATATATTGAACGATACCTTTGTATGTTAATCTAGGTCTCTTTAAGAGTTCTAAACCACGATGTCCGACAGAGACATCTTCGTATTTATTGGACAATAGGTATTCGGATAAACCGACCTTATCAGAAACAACAGTCTCTTTTAAAACGCCTATGATTTGATCGATTTTTTCGTGTTTATTTAAGAATTGCTGGTATTTTTCTTCACTTACCATGCCGACATCATATGCATGTTTAGTTAGTCTTACGTCAGCATTATCGTGTCTTAAAAGAAGTCGGAACTCTGCTCTTGAAGACATGAGACGATATGGTTCTTCAGTTCCTTTTGTGACAAGGTCATCAATCATAACGCCGATATATGATTCGTCTCTTCTTAAGATAAGAGGTTCTTGGCCTTTAATCCATAAAGAGGCATTGATGCCTGCCATTATTCCAAGTCCACCAGCTTCTTCGTAGCCTGAAGTTCCAAGGATCTGTCCTGCACCATATAAGCCTTTATATTTCTTGATATTAAGAGAATAGTCAAACTGCATAGGTCTAACAGCGTCGTATTCAATCTGATATGCGTATTTTAAAATCTCGGCATGTTCTAATCCAGGAAGTGAACGAACAAGCTGATCTTGAATATCGTGCGGGAACCCTGTTGAGAATCCCTGAATATAGATAGATTCGCCATCTTCATATTCAGGTTCGAGGAAAAGTTGGTGTCTTTCCTTATCGGCAAAACGAACCACTTTCGATTCAATTGATGGACAGTAACGAGGTCCAACCCCCGTTATAACACCATTAAATACGGCAGATTTATCAAGATTTTCCCTGACAATTCTAAGAGTTTCTGGAGTTGTATAAATCAAATAACATGGTAGCTGTTCATCAACTCGTCTATATGTATGATTGGAGAAAGAGAAATTAAGTTCGCCTTCCATGCCAGGTTGAATTTCAGCGTTTGAGAAATCAATTGTGCTCTTTTTGACTCTTTGTGGTGTTCCAGTTTTGAGTCTAAAAATATCGATTCCCATATTCCTCAAACATTCAGATAAACCGATGCTTGGTTTTTCTCCATCTGGGCCTTCCTTTTTAACATCATTTCCAGAGATGATAGAAGAATCCATGTATGTGCCTGTTGTGATAATTACCGCCTTAGCAGTAATCTCTTCTCCTTTCTCGGTAACAACACCATAAACAGTGTCATCCGTATAGAGGAGAGACTTAACTTCGCATTCTTTTATGGAAAGATTTGGGACTTGTTCCAAAAGAGATTGCATATACGCTGGATAGCCAGCCTTATCAACTTGGGCTCTTAGGCACTGAACACCAGGCCCTTTGCTTGTATTGAGCATCTTGATTTGGATAGGACGATGATCAGCTGCAATGCCCATTAATCCTCCTAAAGCATCAATTTCTCTAACGACGATTCCTTTTGCTGAACCACCGATATGTGGATTACACGGGGTATTTGCTATCATTTTCTTGTTAAGAGTACACAAAAGAGTACGCATGCCCATAGTGGCTGCGGCATTAGCTGCTTCTACTCCGGCGTGTCCTCCGCCAACAACAATGACATCAAAATCCATATTACTATCCTATAGAATCTGACATATCCAATTTAATTAACTGGTTAAGCTCAACTGCGTATTCCATTGGAAGCTCACGCGAGAATGGCTCAATGAATCCCATGACAATCATCTGAGTTGCATCTTCTTTGGAGATGCCTCTAGACATGAGATAGAACAACTGCTCCTCGTTAATTTTTGAAACAGTTGCTTCGTGTTCAATATAAGAGGTTCCATTCTTAATCTCATTGGTTGGAATGGTGTCTGACTTAGAAATGTTATCTAATATTAAGGTATCGCACTCAACGTGTGCGTGTGCGTTCTCAGCGGTAGGCTCCATACGAACTGTTCCGCGATAATTCGCAACTCCACCATTCTTGCAAATGGACTTTGAAATGATTGTGGACGATGTATTTTTGCCCTGGTGAATCATTCTAGCTCCGTTGTCCTGGAACTGATTCTTTCCGCCGACCGCGATAGAGATTACTGATCCTTTAGCTCTATCGCCATGCAAAATGCATGCTGGGTATTTCATGTTTCTGAAGGAACCGATATTTCCATCTACCCATTCCATTAATCCGTTTTCTTCAACGAGCGCTCTCTGGGTAACCATATTAACGATATTGGTAGACCAGTTCTGGACTGTTGTATAACGGCATCTTGCATCTTTTAAGACAATTATCTCAACAACTGCGGCATGTAATGACTCTTTGGAATACACTGGCGCGGTGCATCCTTCAACATAATTGATGTCAGCACCTTCGTCTACAACGATGAGAGTTCTCTCAAACTGGCCAGACTTTTCGTTGTTAATTCTGAAATATGACTGCAATGGTTTTTCTAAATGAACACCCTTTGGAACGTAGATGAAAGAACCACCGCTCCAAACAGCGCCGTTTAATGCAGCAAACTTATTGTCGTAATAAGGTACTACTTTACCAAAATATTCCTTAAAGATTTCCGGGAATAATTTAAGACCCATGTCTGTTGAAAGGAAGATAACGCCCTTCTCTTCAACTTCTTGTAACATGTTGTGGTAGACAACTTCAGATTCATACTGCGTTGTAACTCCAGCAAGATATTTCTGCTCGGCTTCTGGAATGCCTAATTTAGAAAACGTCTCTTTAACAGCTTCAGGAACCTGATCCCAGTCCTGTTTTTCTGAGGTGTCGTATCTTGTGAAATAAGTGAACGAATCATAATCAAGGAATGATAGGTCTGGTCCATAAGGTGGATTTGGCATATTAGCAAATGCCTTATATGCCTTGAGTCTATATTCAAGCATCCATTCAGGCTCGCCCTTAGCTTCGGAAATCATTCTAACTACATCTTCGTTGATTCCTTTTCCGGTAGTAAAAACAGCTTTTGCATCTGTTTTGAAGTCATATTTATATTGTTCATCGAGAAAGTCGGTATCTGCCATATTAGTTCTCCTCCTTCTCAATGAGTTCTTTCATGGCATCCCAACCCATTGTTGCACAGTGGATTCTAGCTGCCTGTTTTCCAGTGTTAATAAAGACGATTGCCTCATCCAAAACGGAATCGTCAAAGTCTTTTTCCTGGATCATATTGATATATTGCTGGATTGTGTATTTTGCAGACTCAAAGGTCTCACCGATGACTCTATCGCAGAGAATATCTGTCGATGCAGATGAGATAGTGCATGCAATTCCATCCCAAAGAGCATCTACAACCTTGCCGCCGTCGCATTTGATAAACACATCAAAATTATCGATGCAGTTTGTTGAGTCTGTGTGAATGCTGACATAGGATTCGTCTGTTGGAGTCACCTTGTGTCTAGGGTTTGAATAATGGTCCATGATGATTTCTCTCATCATCATCGGTGATAGTTCAAATGAAGTAGGCATCTAGGAACTCCTTTCCGTGCTTAACGGCATCAACCAAAGCATCGACATCTTCCTTAGTCGTGTAAAAATAGAAGCTTGCTCTAACAGTAGCCACTACTCCTAAATAATCATTAAGAATCTTTGCGCAGTGTTGACCTGATCTGCATGCAATTCCTTTTGAATTTAAGAATGTTGCAGCGTCTTGAGCGAATACATCATTAATGTTGAATGTAACGATTGCTGCTTCCGAATTTTCATTATAAATCGTGCAATTCCCGGTCTTTTTTAATTCTTTGACCGCATATTGCTTTAATTCTCTTTCATACGCTTCGATATTATCTAAGCCGATTGATTCAAGATATTTAATTGCAGCATTTAAACCAACAATTCCCTCGATATTCTGTGTTCCTGCCTCAAATCTTAGAGGAGGATTTAAATATCCAACGTCACCACACATATCGAATTTTGCGTTCATGCCTCCACCTGTCATCAAAGGATCAGTTGCTTTGAGCAAATCGAATTTGCCATAAAGAACTCCAATACCGGTTGGGCCACAAAGTTTATGACCTGAGAACGAAATGAAATCAATGTCTAAATCTTGTACATCGGTTTTAATGTGCGGAATTGACTGTGCACCATCTGCAACAACCACAGCACCATATTTATGGGCGATAGCGGCAATCTCTTTTAAAGGCGCAATGTATCCAAGTACATTAGTGACATGCGCGACTGCGATAATCTTTGTTTTATTAGAGATGACAGACTCAAGGTTTTCAACAGTGAGTCTTCCGTCTTCTGTCAATGGGATGAAATTAACTTTACATCCTGTCATTTCGGAGACCTTATACCAAGGGAGAACATTTGATGCATGTTCCGCTTCGGTGATTAAGATTTCATCATCTTTTGTTAAATGCTTTACGCCATATCCAAAAGCAACGAGATTTATTCCTCCGGTTGTGCCAGAAGTGAAGACAATTTCAGTTGAAGACTTGGCATTTATGAAATGCTGAACAGTCTCTCTACATTCCTGAATTTTTGTGTCAATATTAAAGCATAAATCATAGTCACCACGATGCGAGTTACTTGTTTCTTTGGTGTAGTAGTCACTGATTGCTTCAAGAACACAGTCAGGCTTAAATGTTGTTGATGCATTATCCAACCAGACAAGAGGCTTGTTCTGCATCGTTATTCCGTTGCGATACATCGGAAAATCATTGCGAATCTTAGTTACATCTATCATTTTAGATTCCTCCCTCGATTGCAGAATCGATCATCTTAAGCACTTCTTCATCAGCAAAGAATTCCTCGATTGGTTTCAAATATCCAAGAGCGATTATTCTCTTTGCATCATCTTCTGATATGCCGCGCGACTCAAGATAGAACAAATGTTGTTCATTTAATCTTCCGACGACTGCAGCGTGACTAGCCTGGACGTCATTATCATCAATTCTAAGAATTGGCATGGCTTTGCCATCGCTATCTTTATCGAAAACAATTATCTTTGCGTCTTGTCTTGTGTTTGCGTTAACAGATCCATGTTTGATATGGCTAGTTCCTGAGAAAGTTAGATTACCGGAATCTCTTGCAATACCATAATTTGACATCAATGCATTTGTGCCTTCTGAATTATGCATTACTGATGTTTCAAACACTTTCTTTTCATCTTTATGTGCGAGGGAAGCTAAATGCCAATTGCATGAAGCTCCAAAACCGTTGAGATTTACGTTGATAACGAACTTTCCTGCATTTGGAGAAAAATCAGCAAAAGCACCCTCAACTAAGCCGCCTTCTTCAACATCAATATCTATTTTTCCCTCGATAGACGAATTGAAAATAGCAAAATTGATCTTGAGAGTTTCCCCACCCTTTACAACGATGTGTTCGTTACTTGGAATTTCGTCAATGTAAAGTAAGGAATTTAGGTTTTCGCTACTTACTGTCTTTACCATTGATCTTAACCTTTGTGGCACATGCTCCAATTGATACTTTATTCATTGGTGAATCGGTTTCTTTCTCGATGTCGATTCCTAATTCTGTCTTGATCCATTCG
The DNA here is from genome assembly GCA_024408305.1 of Bacilli bacterium. GTDB lineage: Bacteria > Bacillota_I > Bacilli_A > RFN20 > CAG-826 > UBA4951. Next base: position 5,606 of record JAKSVD010000001.1, read on the forward strand.
TAACCATTCTTATCGATCTTCTCGATTAATTCAGGTCCACCTTCAACTGCGATTCTACCGTTTACCAATACAGCGGCTCTAGTTGGGTTGATCAATCCATACAATCTTGCATAGTGAGAGATGACAAGGAATCCTGCACCTCTTTCCTGTTCTTTTCTGATTGCAGATGCAACCACCTGCAATGCATCTACGTCTAATCCTGAGTCAATTTCATCTAACATTGCAAACTTTGGTGCGAGAAGTTTCATCTGGAGAATTTCATTTCTCTTCTTTTCACCACCGGAGAATCCTTCATTTAAATTTCTCTTAGACATTTCGAACGGAATTCCGATTTCAGCATATGCATCCTGTAATGATTTATAGAATGTGAATAATGACATAGGTTTTTCTCTATGCGCGTTCATAGCTGACTTAAGGAAATCAGCTGAATTTAATCCAGGAATTTCAGCAGGATACTGCATGCCGAGGAAAATACCAGCCTTGCTTCTTAAGTCTGGAGTCATAGCGAGCACATCCTCGCCATCTAAATATATTTCGCCTTCAGTGACCTCAAATGCTGGGTTACCCATGATAGCGGCAAGCAATGTTGACTTGCCGTGGCCATTAGGACCTAAGAGGGCTAATGTCTCGCCTTCTTTAAGCTCTAGGTTAACGCCTTTGAGGATTTCTTTGCCCTTAACTGAGGCATGTAAATTCTTAATTATTAGTGTTGCCATAGTTTCTCCAAAATCGAACATATTCTAATAGAACCCAAAAAATGCTTCAAATAATACGATAAAAAATATTAAAAAACGCGTGTTTTGCGCAAAAACTTTAAAAAGGTGAAAAATACCCCTTGCAACAATTCTCTTAAGAGAATATATTTACACAGCAACGTTTTCGTGCAAGGAGGAACGAGTCCACACACTATGAAAAAGAAAAAATGTGCTCTCGGACTAGTCGCTTTACTAGCTGCAACCGCAGGTTTAGCTAGCTGTGATTGGCCAACCAAAACAAATAACGGCATCATCTTAACCTATACAGACGCCACAGGCGCTCGTGTTGGTTACACTGCAGAAGAGTTATTTGGAACCTATCGCCAGTCATCAGGATCATTAAGCACTGAGTTCGACAAAGTTTACGAAGTTCTGGTTCGTAAATATTATGATGAGGTCAAGACATCTGTTAAGAAAGACCTCGAAGTTACAGCAAACGAAGATGTCATCAAAGATAAACAGAACGCTACAGAAAACGCCAATAACAATGGCACTACATTCGAAGAGGAATTAGAAAAGATTCTTAAGAGTCAGGGATGTGACGATGTTGATGAGCTCTATCAGCACCACCTCTACGAACTTGAGAAAGAAAGATTCCAGTCCGATATGTATCAGACATACGGAACACAGAGTTCTAAGGTCAATGGTTTAGAGACAATGAAGAATGGTTTCTACACCAAGGAAGACGGAACAAAGGTCGAAGCATTCCCAGCAAGCTCTGAATGGGGCGCAGGCAACGAAGGTTGGTTAAAGGAGCAGATCCCATACCACATCCGTCACGTCTTAGTTAAGTTATCAGCAGGCACTGCAGGAAACTTCACACAGGACAAGATCGGTGAATCAACCGCTGTTGACGCTGGTGGCGAAACAACAAAACTCGCTAACGTCGTCTTATCTCTCGCAGGCGCATCAGTCGGCGATGATGGAAAGATCGGCTCAACAAACACAAGACTTACATTCGGCGAAATCGCTCAGCAGTATTCAGATGACGGATCCGCTTCAGCTTATGGTGAATACGGAATCATGTCAAAGACTATGGCAGCTGACTTAGTCCACGAATTTAAGCTTGGTACATATGTATTCGACACACTTTACAACAACAGAACACAGGAATCAGCTTATGGTAAGGCAAATGCATACCGTTTAGCACCTGGTCTTAAGTCAGACGCAACTGCAACAGCTGACAACCTCGGATCAATTGCTGACCAGAATCAGACAATCAAGGTTTCAGGCGTTGATAAGCCAGTCTACGAATACTTCAAGGACATCGGCGTTGGCCAGATTCCATTCGGCGCAGCAGTCGCTCTCTTACAGAACGCTAAGGTCGTCAAGGACGCTAATGGTAACGTCGTTAACGAGGACAACGACACATTCTTCCCTCGTAACGTCATCTACAATAAATACTTTAATAAGCATAACGTGTGCGTAGTCACACCTAACGCTATTGCTTCAAACGTCGGCAGCTCATACAACTCAGCAGCTACAGACACAGCAGCAGCTACAGCTTATGCAGGTTTAACAGTCACAGCTGGCAATGTCACAGGTGACTTAAGTGGTGTTGGCGCAGAAGGCGTCTACTCATCACAGTACGGTGCACTCCCAGGATTCCAGAAGGACACAACAAATGTTCTTCCACAGTTCGCTAACAACGTCTTAACAGACAACGCAGGAAACATCATCCTCGCTGTTAGAGCTGGTGCATCATCATATCAGGGTATCCACTTCATCGTCGTCCAGAGATCAGGCTTAAGCGAATATGGCTTAAAGGAAGTCGGCGGACAGATTGTTGAAGCAACAGAAGAAGGCTCAGAGGCATCATCAACATCCCTCTCAAGCTACTACACAACATATACCCCATCTCAGAACAACTACCCTAAGGCAGGAACTGAAGTTAGAAACACATACGTTAACTACAACGTTCAGCAGACAGCAAACTTCAACGAAAGAGCAAATAAAATCGCTGAAGAAATCAAGGGTTACAACAGCAACCTCTCAACATACTGGTTCCAGTACCTTGTTGAAAACCAGAACGTCGAATTCACAGCAGACGCAAATGATATCAAAGAAGACATCATGACATTCTGCCAGACAAAGAGACAGTCAACAATCAACGCTAACAACCAGATTTGGGAAGACAACTGGAAAGAATACGCAGAGCAGATCGCTGCACAGGAAGAAGCACGTCAGCGTGGTTTTGCAACAGGTACAGGCTCACTCATCAGCGAAGTTTGTGCTATCGGTTACGGAAAGCCTAACAAGTCAGGCGATAAGTTATGGGAGAAGGGAGGAGCTTGCTACTATGCTACCAAGTAATTTCAGAAAGAAAGGCATCCTTGCTCTTCTTACAGCAGTCGCTTCAGCTGGCATGCTCGCAGCTTGCTCAGACATCGAAGCAAAGCCAATCGATGAAAAATACAACGCAGCTCTCGTTACTGGCAACAACATCAAGAATAACGCATTAAGCGAAATCTATGATGCTCTTGTCAAAGCTGGCGATGCTAATTCATCAAAGGTCTTAAATAACATCCTCTACATCTATTCACAGTCCATCTACGGAAACTTCTGGGAAATCAACGAAGCTATCGGAAACGATGCAAAGCTCGGTGATATCGCATCAAAGTATGAAGTCTATGGCGGTGACAAGACAAAGGTCGTCGATTTCTATAACGAAGTCATCTACCGTATCAAATCAACATTCTTGGGCTATGTCCAGGATTCAGCTTACCAGGAAAGATCACACTTCATCGAAAAGAAGTTCTATGATGCACAGATCAAGAACTACTACGATTTAGCAAAGAGAACAACTGAAAACAAGGCTTATAACGATGATAAGAAGCTTGTTGAAGGCGGATTCCGTTTAAGCGAAACATACGTAGAGTCAGGCGACATCATCCTTGATGCTGCAGGCGATACATCAAAGAAGTCATACTTCTTCGACATCCTCGGCACATACAAGAACTACATCGAATCAAATCTCTTATCTGATATCTACAGAAACGAGTTAACAGCTCAGTACATCTATTCTCAGAACAGAAGCCAGATCAAGCTCACAGCTGCAAGAAAGATCGAAACAATCTCTCTTAAGGACAACGATCGTTATCCAAACGCAGTCCGTGACTTAGTCAAGGCATACTGCAAAAACGTTGTCGCTACAGATAAGGTCGCTGATTACGACTTCAGATTCCTTGATAATATCAACAAGGGAACTATGGATAACTTCTCTGCAGAACAGGCATCAATGGCTGCAACTATCCTCGGAGAAGCAGGCTGGACAAAGAACGGTTCATATTATGTCGAATCACAGCTCGGCACAATCATGGCTCAGTATGACAAGCTCACAGACAATCGTTTCGACGATGATACAGCAATCAGAGGCGACTTCACAAACTCAGGTGCTTACACAGTTGAAACAGGTCTTGAAATCAAGACAAATTCCTTGAAGACAAAGAGCTCAACAAACTATGGCTGGTACACTCCAGGCCAGGCAGACGGCGCTCTTCCATCATCTCTCTCAAAGAGATTATTCAAGGTCCAGGTTGCTAACGAAGTTGACCACAAGGACGATGCAGCAGTCTCCTTCAAGTATGGCTCATACATCGGTAATACATATTACCTCAACCCAGAGACATACGAAGATGGAACAGCATATCCATATGCAGTCTACGACTCAGGCACATGGTACATCTGCAAAGTTGAAGAAGCAGTCAAGTCATCAAAGATCTCTGGCGGTGCTGATTCATACAACACAGACGCAGACCAGAATGCTGAAGAGAGAATCTCACGCAAGATCGGTTATATGCTCTCAAGCAACGATTCTTATAAGTCAAAAGCTCAGAAGTATTACGTTAACGAAATGGCTATCATCTATAACGATTCCCACGTTTACCACTACTTCAAAGAGACATTCCCAGATCTCTTCAACGATTAATACCAAAAGAATTTAGAGGCGGTTAACACCGTCTCTTTTCTTTTCTTCACGTGTGTGCGCGTATAAATATTTAAAGGATATACAAGAAACATTGTTGTATAATGGCGGTGAGGTAAATAACTATGGACGATATTTTCTGCAAAATCGCAAGAGGTGACATCCCATCTTGCAAAGTCTACGAAGACGAATACGTACTAGCCTTCCTTGATTTAGGACAGGTTACAAAGGGACACACATTAGTCATCCCAAAGAAGCATTCCACAAACATCCTTGATTGCGATGAGGAATACCTTGGACATGTCTTCAAAGCGGCTCAAAAGGTCGCAAATGCGCTCATTAAGACGTATGGGGCAACAGGCGTGAACATCTTATCAAACGCAAACGAAAGTGCTGGACAGTCAGTCTTCCACTTCCACGTCCACATCATTCCAAGATACGGAAACGACGAATATCTTGAATTAGGTTTCAAAGAGCACGACACATCCAATATGGATTTAAAAGCCATGGCGGAAGAAATCGCAAAAAACATCTAAAGAAAAGCCATCCTTCGGGATGGCATTTTTTATTTGTCCTGGTTATATAGAGGATTATAGAAATATCTATCATCCATCGTCATGAGCTTGGAGGTGAATTCTCCAGGTTTAGTTGTGGCGTATGCTTTATCTAAGATATTCATCTTAGCATCGAGATCATCAACCATTGCCATGACTAGTGCTTCTCTTGTAAGAGGCATAATTGGTGAACCAAAGTCAGGTTTTGAATGGTGGGAGATCATCATATGCTCAAGGATGACTGCAATCTCACCAGTGACTCCTACGGCGTGGCAAGCTTCTCTTACTTCAGCCTGGCCAATTGAAATATGGCCAAGTAATTTGCCTTCAAGGGTGAATTTTGTTGCAACAGGTCCCGATAATTCAATGACTTTACCAAGGTCATGAATTAAGCATGTTCCGATAACAACATCACGATTGATTTGAGGGTAAATCTTGCAAATTGCCTCTGCGGTATCCGCCATGCAGAGAGAATGATACATGAGGCCTGAGACGAAATTATGATGATTTCTAACCGCAGCTGGCCAATCAATATATTCCTTATAATGTTTATCAATTAAATATGAAACTACTTTTGCAACCTCTTCGTTTTTTAAAGATGAGAGGTATTTGTTGAGTTTTTCAAGCAATTCATCCCTTGGGACTGGAGCAGATGGCACGAGCTTATTAACATCCATCTCGTCTTGGGAGAGTTTTCTTCCATCAAGCACTTTAAGTTGGAGATTGTCGCGGTATCTGATTACCTCGACTTTTGTTTCAACAACAGAACCAATTGCATAGATTTCACAATCTTCTTCTGTGTAATCCCATTTCTTGCCATCGATCTGACCTGTAGTGTCCTGGAAGGTTATGGTCATATATGGCTTGCCAACATTTGTCATGCCCCTATTTACATTGATGACTAGTAATTGAGTGGTAACCTGAGTGTTTTCCTGAAACTGTGCGATGCTTTCCATTATTGTTCCTCCAATGCGCGATATATATCTTTCATCGAATACCCCTTCCTTAGAAGGCATTCGATTGTCTTTCTTTTTGCTTCCTTATCATTATACTTCGTTTTGTAACGTTTTAGTGTTGAAGCAGCGGTTTTGCTAAGATAATCTTCTTCCTTATCTTTGTTTCTCGTCAATTCGCCAAGCGCTTCATTAATAACCCACTCATCAAATCCACGTCTCCTTAAGGCGCCGGACATCTTTCTACGCTTTTCCGAATAAGAGTATTTGTCGTATTTCTTCTGATACGCACACACGAATGCACGCGCGTGTTCTTCTTCATTCGTGAACCGAAGAGTGGATAAGATATCATCCGATATTCCTTTTTCGTAACGGAGTGTGTCAAGGATTCTGTTTTTTCCATAGCAGCACCCTTCTTTTTCTTCCTTATATTGATGAGCATATTCCTCGTCATTGAGGAATCCTTCTTTCTTAAGGCGACCTATAACGGCTTTATAACACTCTTCTCCGTCTTCTTTCTCCTTAAGTTTATCTCTGACTTCTTTTGTGGAATATGAGAGTTTCATTGCAAGTCTCAATCCATATTTATATAGGGAATCCACTTTAATCTCTGACTTTATCTTTAGAAGTTCAGCTCTTGGGATTTCTTTTCCTTCATATAGATAGAAATTAGTGAAGGTAGACTTCGACATGGTTAAGGTCTCAGTTCCCGCTTCGATTTGGATAGTTCCGTTCTTGTTGAATTTAATTTTGGTGATAGTCCTTGTATCGTACGCCATACGTTTCCTTTCCACTTCCCCAAAAATTAATCGTCTCCGAGATCATCGACCGTTAACTCACGCGATGGTTTTTTCATCTTCTGTGGTAAAGGGCCTAAGAAATCGTCGCCTGTATCGATTGCCCAGGTTCCAAGTTTTGGTCCTGAACCACCTCTAATGAATTCGCGTACTTCCTTACGAGATAATTGTTTTGTCTCATACATCGTATCAGAGGACGTCCTTCTCTCGTCGTAAGTCGAGAGCTGAAGATCAACGAATGTCTGGCGATTGGCATACTTGAAGTTGTCTTCAACATTAGAGTGATATAAAGCCGACACTAAGCCGGAGATGAGCAAGACGATATGATATGTTGAGAATCTCCAAATAATCTGGGCAGCCATAACATTGGCAGAGGCCGATCTAACAACTGTAAGACCAACATCCGTGAACGAGATAGTCTCAACATAAAGGCTATTGAACATAGCAGTAAAGATAAGTTCAGAAACGCCAGCGTTACCGGGTAATGGAACTAAGCTAGCGGACATTTGTTGGAATGCTGATCGGAAACAGAAGTCGAACATATCCCTGATATTGAAGGTATATCCATAACCGAACGAATTAAGGGCGAGTCCAGAGAAATAAGGAATTGAATACTGAAGGGTCAAGACCACAAAGAAGAGAATGAGGATGAGGACTGTGACAGGGATATTGGACTGAAGACGTCTTAACTCGATCTTGAAATTCTCTACCTGGACACGAAGATTCTCTCTGGTTCTATCTGGGTTTTTGATTAATTTAAGTTTTGCACCGATTCCGATGCCGTAATGCATAACGAAATTGTGGATATGCCTTGAATAACTCATAGTAAACAAGAGCATGATGACAAAGAGGTTGAATGCAAAGCCTGCAATAATCAAAGGCAACATTGGAAGTTCACCATTCCAGCCTCCAATTGAGAAACCAGGGATGGTAATGGATTTAATAGACATGATCGTATTCCACTCAAAAGCAAGAGCGAGGACGTCATAGATAATTAACGAGAACTGATACAAGATGAACCACATAACCATGATTGATGCAGCATTTGAAATCTCAATTCCCTGCTTCTTCATGGTGTAAACCTGCATGACTTGTCCGCCTGTTGCTCCAGGTGTAACGTTGTTATAGAAGGTTCCGATAAGAGCGTTAGCCACACCCTGATGGAGATGATAGTGCCTTGTGTAGAGTCTTCCAAAGACCAAAATGATGATTCCTTGGAACACATACATGGCAATAAGCACAGCGACAATAACAAATAAATACGCCTTATCCGTACCGACAATAGCTTCAACAATAGTCCTAAAACCCGCTGCAATATGTCCATCACCAGCGGAATAGAACGAGAAGAGCAATGAGAAAAGGGTCAAACCCAATACAAGTGCAAAATATAGAACGTACTTTCTGTTTGATTTCTTTTTCTTAGGTTTTGCAACTTGAATTCTAGACATACTAACATTCTATCAAAATTGAATGTTATTAGTGTTAAATTTTTCAAGATTTTTTAAACTGTTTTCTACATGTTGCGATAAACACACAAAATACGCTCCAAAACACCTAAAATATTCGCGAAAACAATATAAATTCACAAGAAATAGCGTATTTTTCCAAAATATGTTAGTTTTCACTTTATTTTTCAAAGAAAAATGCAAAAATAATAGCAAGGGGAAGTAAATATTATGGACAAAAAGAAAAACAAATATCCTGCAAAGTCTGTTTTCATGGCCGGTATTGTCACTTTCGCAATTGGTGTTGTCGCTCTCATCGCTTCAACATTCACATTGTTTAATGGCACAACTAACCTTGTCTTCGATTCATTTGCAAAAATCTTTGGCGTTATCGGTGGAGCATTCACTGCTAACGCATCAGTTTTAGGCGGTGCTAAATCAACACTTGCCGCAATCGCTGTCGCCTTCGTTGGATTCGTGGTCGAGATGTTCTTCGTCATCGACTTCGCAGTCGCAAAGAAGAAAAGAGCAACAGTAGCTGCAGTTCTTGCAACACTCGGATGGTTATTCATCTGCTTAATGTTAGAGTGCTTCTTACTTGCTAGAGAAGCTAATTCGCTAAGAATCCGCTATGTCGGTGCTATTGGTATCATTGGCATCTTGCTCGCATTATCATTATTTGCATTAACAATCTTCATGATCGTTTCCTACATGGACAAGGTCAACGAAGAAGCTGCACAGATTAAGGCAGAAAACGAACCAGTTGCTGATCCAGCAGACACTCAGGAACCTACCACAACAGAAGTTACTCCAGAACCAGAGCCTGAAGAAGATGATTCAGACCTCATGACTGGCGAAGAACTTCGTATGATGATCAAGGAAGAAATCGAAATCGTCCTTGCTAACAGAGAAGAAAAAGACGAATCTGTCACTGAAAAACAGGTCAGAGAAATCGTTGAAGAAATGCTCAAAGACTATCAGCCAGTTGCTCCAGTTGACGAAGATGTCGAACAGGACGACGAAGAAGAAGGCGAAGAAACAGTTGAAGTCGTTGCTGAAAACGGTGCTGCAGAAATCGTTAAGAAGCCAAGAAAGAAACGTACAAAATTCGAATCAAAACTCAAGAGATTGGATAAGGATCTCCGCCACAAATACTATGACCTCCGCGACTACATCAAGTCATACGGAATCAACAACAGAGTCTCTATTCCAGGCGACACATTCTCACTCCACCGTGAGCGTTATGCATTCATCACAATCGCAGGTACAAAGATTAAGATTTGGCTTGCACTTGACCCAGCCAAGTATGCAGATTCACCAATTCCAGTTGAACCAGCTAAGACAAAGAAATTTGAGGACCTCCCATCAGTCTTCAAGGTCAAGAGTGACCTCTCCTTCAGAAGAGCTAAAAAGCTCATCGACGATGTAATGGCAGCTAAGGGCATTGAAAAGCCAGCTGAACCAGAAGCAAAGTAATTAATAATGACTAGCCACAGATGAACATTCTGTGGCTTTTCTTTTCCATAAAAGCGTATTCATAACATATTCATAGAATATAAAAATTAAATGCCTATAATGTGGGCGGAGGTAAAACTCATGCACGATATTGAACATATATTGCACTTCGTAACAGAGCTCGGGAGGAGAATGCTTATCTCCGGCGCTAACATCGAACGTGTCGAAATGACAATCCAAACCATCTGCCACGCATACGGCTTACACAATGTAAATAACCAGACTATGACCACTTCCATCTTCGTTGGAGCAACCGATCAGGATGGCATCTATCGCGATAGACGTGTGGCTGTTCCAGCATGCGGAATCGATTTAGAGAGACTTAGAAAATTAAATTCATTTGCCTACAAGGTCAAAGAGGAATTACCAAACCCAGCAAATTTAAGAGAGATGCTTGATGCTGAGGATAACACAAAGGTGTATCCAATTTGGGTAACACTTATCGCGCAGATTATTGCAATGATCGCTCTCGGAAGATTGTTCGGCGGCACATGGCAGGATTTAATCACAATAGGAGTCATCTCATCAGGATTATTCTTTGCTATGAGATTGATGACCAGGATTCACATCACAAAAATCATCGCAAATTTCATTGCAATGTTCCTTGCGGGATTGATAGCCTTAGGCGCATTCCGCCTAGGATTTACACAGCATATATTTGTTGTCCTCATCACCTTGGCCTTCTTCCTCGTACCTGGAATTCAAATGGTCAACGCTGCTAGGAACTTACTTTGCGGCAATGAGATGAACGGCATTATCGAAATGCTCAAGATTGCTCTTGAAATATTGACCATTACAGCAGGCCTTGCTGCCGCATTCTTCTTCCTTGGAAGCACAACACTAGGCGACATTAGGGAAGTCGGACTCCCTGCAACATCATGGCCTTTGAGGATTGAAATCGTCTTTATCTCCCTTTTGGCCTCAGCAGGATTCGGAGTAACGTTCAACATCAAGCCAAAAGAGCTTGTTTTCGCCGGTTTGGGAGGCGCGCTCATAAGAATCGTGTATCTTTCCCTCATGGCAATTACAGCCTATAGAATCGTCTTTATTACGATTGCCGCATTCTCTGCAGCATTATTCGCCGAAATCCTCGCAATAAGAAAAAAGACCCCATCAACAATCTTCTTATATCCGGCAATTATCCCACTTATCCCCGGAGACTTATTTGCATTCACGATGTTTGGATTCGTATGGAACAATGGCGAGCTTCTAGCATCTGGTGGTGAGCTAGCATTATCGTTGATTGGAATATCAATCGGATTCGTCGTTTGTTCGTCCCTCTCCCACTTCTTGAGAAAAGGAAAACTCAAAAAACTTATCCAATTCGGAAAGTAATTAAAAACCCATAGAGACAAGTTCTTCACAAAGCATTGAATAGAAGTGATAGATCTTGTCTTTTTTCTTTGAGGATGTCATGTAGTCCATGATCTCCGAATGGGAAATGGAGGCGTCCCCTATCGCTTCCCCACGGTATACCCCAAAGATTGCAGAATCCTGAGGAACCATGCCATCTGATGGTATCTTCTTTTCGAAATAGTGTGAGAAGGCTAAAGGTATGCTCATCCAGAAATCATCCTTGCACTTCTTCATCGTGCAGGAATAAGACTGGCAATAGATTTTATCTGAGAAGTTAAGAAGTTCTTTTTCGGACACTTCTCTCCTTTCTAATTCTCGACATACTTCTAAAGCGTTTGGATGTTTATCTCCAAATATTCTATAGAATGTGTTCACAAAGAAAGCGATTATTGCAAGAATCCATTTAGGCAACCTCAATACATTCGAGGCAATTGGGGAACCTCTATGTGGCGTGCACAAAGTGGTGAGACTAGCAACATGATCCTCCATACCCAATTCTTTTATCATGTATTTAGCATCCAATCCGCCCTTGGAGTGGGCAATGATATTGACTTTATCAACGCCTTCCTCTTCCATAATATGAAGGATTTTCTCTTTTATCTGCATTCCATTTGTTTTTGATGTGCCAAACGCATCATGATTGCTTATGTACACATGGTAACCTTGGATTTTAAGGATTCTATCAATGTAACCGAACGCTCGAAAGAAACGGATGTCTTTCACCGCGATGCCATGAACAAGGATAATCGGATACTTAGTTTGCATGTTCAAAGTATATCAAAAGAAAAATCCACCGGTAGACCGATGGATATCTTTCTACAGCAAGTAGACTACTTCTTTAAGAAAGAGAGCTCCGTTAACGCCAAGAACGATGAGAACAAGTCCAAGTGAGATGAGTTCTCAAAGCCTAACCATGAAGCGCCTGTGCCTGCCATTATATAAATATCTGTGGGTTTTTGTGGTATTTTTCGTGCGTATTCAGTTTAAATTGTAAATATTTCAATTTCCTCTAACAGCAACACCCTATTTTCAAGTTATAATAATCCTCCGGAAGGAAACATACCTTATGAAAAAACTCGCTTTCGACAATGCCCACTATTTAAAGGTACAAAGAGAGAACATCAATAAGAGAATCGCTACTTTCGGAGATAAACTGTATCTTGAATTCGGCGGCAAATTATTCGATGACCTCCATGCAGCTCGCGTCTTGCCTGGATTCCATTCAGACGCAAAACTTCAGATGCTTCTTGGTTTAAAGGATAAAACTGAGATCGTCATCACCGTCAACACAGGAGACATCATTTCCAATAAGTTCAGAAACGACATTGGAATCTCATATCAGGACGAAGTCGTCCGCTTAATTGGTTTGTTAACAGGAGTCGGACTTTATGTTGGCTCAGTTGTTTTATCATTCTATCAGCCAAACCCAATTGTTGAAGTTTTCGAACAAAAACTCAACAAAAGCGGAGTCAAGACATACCACCACTACAAGATTAACGGATATCCGCACAACATCCCGCTCATCTTAAGCGATGATGGCCTTGGCAAAAACGACTACATCGAAACAACAAAGCCATTAGTCGTCATCACGGCTCCAGGCCCAGGATCCGGCAAAATGGCAACCTGCTTATCTCAGCTCTACCACGAAAACATCAGAGGCGTCAGAGCGGGATATGCTAAATACGAAACATTCCCTGTTTGGAATCTCCCTCTCATGCATCCAGTAAACCTTGCATATGAGGCCGCAACAGTTGATCTTGCAGATGTCAATATGATTGACCCATTCCATCTCGAAAAATACGGAAAGGTCGCAATCAACTACAACCGTGACGTCGAAGTATTCCCACTCCTTAGATCAATCTTTGAGAAGATTTGGGGTGATTGCCCATATTTCTCACCAACCGATATGGGTGTCAACATGGTCGGATTCGGAATCAAGCACGACGAAGGAACATGTGAAGCTTCTAAGCAGGAAATCGTAAGACGTTACTATCAGGCTCTCAAGAACAACTACTTAGGCAAATTCAGCGACGCTGCAGTTGAGAAAGCAAAGCTTGTCATGAATCAGGTCGGAGTCGATACATCATATAGAAAATGTGTTGCTCCATGCTTAAAGAAATATGAGGAGACCAACCTTCCTGTCGTATCAATCCAGCTTCCAAACGGCAAGATCGTCACAGGCAAGAAATCTGAATTATTGACCGCTCCTGCTGCTGCATTGATCAACGCCCTCAAGGCACTTGCCAAGATTGATGATTCATACGATTTAATCTCAAGCAACCTCATCACTCCAATCAGAGACCTCAAGGTCAATGACTTACATCATAGAAACCCATCTCTCCACGTTGAAGAGGTTCTCATCATCCTTGCCCTCCAGGCATCATCAAACCAGCTCTGCGAACTCGCAATCGCACAAGTTGGCAAAATCAAAGGAGCTCAGGCTCACGCATCTAACATCATGGCAGATGTTGACCTCAGCACTTATAAGAAACTTGGAATTGACGTAACCGAAGAACCAATCAGCTACGCAAATCTAGCAAAATAAGAAGGAAAACTAAAATGCCCCTTGTCCTGATAAATAGGAAAGGGGTTTTTAGATGTTTTATAACTCAATGAGTCATTAGATTCTGTAACCTACATTTTGATAACTCATAGTAGGTTATGGAAATTCTTTAATACTCGGAAACCGCTCATAACATATTCTATGACATCATTCACATTTTCTATTCCGCCGTTTGCCACTGTTATCATTTCCTGATTAACCACAGGCAGTTCTAAAGACTTATATAATATAGCGGCATGCCTATTCTTCTTTATGAAAGAATGGAATGCATTTATCATTCCTCTTTTGTTGGACATGTCTTTTGGTCTGCCAGAAACAAACATTGCCATGTTGTTGTCGTAATTAGGAGCTAAAGAGATAATCCTTCCTGTTGTTTGATCTCGAAGAAAAGCTAGATTTTCATTATGTCTATCGACATTATTAACAAGGCAATCAAACCACATAAATATCAAATACTGTTTCGCTATTTCTTCACCCAAAGAAAGAACAACGGGGAATACATTTTCGTATGAATCGTCATCTCCTGCTAAAGACGAAATAGGCTCAAGGTTATATCCTTTTGCGATATTTTTGGTCTTTATATAACCATCTTCTATTTCGTACTCAGCAGTAGGAATTGATAGAAGTTTTGCCAATCTCGATGAGAATAACTCCGCAAAAAGTTCATCTTTATTCCCTTTCTTATACATCCACCACTCACCATCAATCATTTTCCAACACTTCTCATAACTGCCTGTATTGGTGAGTTCTGGCGTAATTACGGGCTTTGAAGGAATATTCAAAAGATTACCGTCGAGCGCAACCGCGGAATACAAGTTATCCTTGAAAATTATTTCATCATAATGCTTGTTTGATTTTAGAGGTCTGAACCAATAGGCATCCGTAATCGTTAATGCATATGCACTTATGACCGAGCGAATCTCATTATTATCTTTTAATCTCAACGCTTTCCTGAGCAATCTTGAATGTGTTCTATGAGAATCGATTGATCTAGACTCAAGCCATGATGCCAAGTCTCTTGTCCTTTTTATGTATAGCGGAACAAGATGTTCGTCTATATAAGTGGCAACGCCCTCATCAAAAGAAGCGATAACTTTATCGAACAACATTAAATCGCCAGTTAAAGATAGAGCGTGTTCTCCAAGCTTTGCTAACTTCACTCCGTTACTTAAGCGTCTACTTATCTCCTCTTCTATTGTTTTTCTTTCTATCAATTGAGCCTCGACAGTAGCAATATCTTTCGACTTGATGTATTTGCTGACTATCTTGCTTCCTTCTCTATATTGCAGATAAAAACGCACCTTCCCGTTGATTATCTTCTTCGAGATATATCCCTTTGGTAAGGTTTCTAACTTAGTTTTCATTTCCTCAATACTTGACATATTGCGATGATATCAAATTGTAACCTACATTTCAATAACTCATAGTAGGTTATAAAGAAAACCACCAACCGCTTGGCTGGTGGTTTATAGCGTTACTTAAGCGAGTTTGTCGCAGTAAATACACCTGCAGACATTATTCTCTTCGTCTACGACTTTGAAGACCTGGTCGAGTTCTTGCTCATTCTGAGAAATGCACTTTGTGTTGGTGCATCTATATCTATTGATGAGCAACTTCTCTCCAGCGAATCTATCAACAATTACTGGATCCTTAGCCTTTTCTTCTAAAAGTTTAAGGATGAGGGCCATTCTCATGTGTTTTCCATTTAAGCACTGCTCGAAGTAAACCGCTCTTGGATCAGCATCGACTTTAACAGAGATCTCATTGACTCTTGGGAGTGGATGCAAGACATACATATCACTCTTAGCCTTAGCCATCTTCTCAACATCTAAGACATATGAGTTTTTGAGTCTTTCATATTCTTCAGGATCATCGAATCTTTCTCTCTGGATTCTTGTCATGTAAAGGATATCCAAGCATCCGATATTATCTTCAAGGCTTGTGACCTCAACATATTCCATATTGTTCTTCTCAAGAACTTCTTCCTTGATGTAATCAGGGAGGACTAATTCTTTTGGAGAGATAAGAACGATATTGACGTTGTTATAACGGGATAATGCGCCGATTAATGAATGGACGGTTCTTCCATACTTTAAATCTCCGCAGAAACCGACTGTAAGGTTGTCAAAGCCGCCTTTATGCTTATAGATTGTAAGTAAATCAGCAAGAGTCTGAGTTGGATGGCAGTGACCTCCATCTCCGCCGTTGATGACAGGGACGCTAGCGTTGATTGATGCAACGTATGATGAACCTTCAACCGGTGATCTCATTGCAATGATATCAGCATAGCAAGAGATGACTTTTGCAGTGTCTGCATAGCTTTCGCCCTTTGCAGCGCTTGATGAGCTAGCTGAAGAGAATCCGATAACCGAACCTCCAAGCTCCCACATAGCAGCTTCGAAGCTCAATCTGGTTCTTGTTGATGGTTCAAAGAATAGAGTGGCTAGCTTCTTTCCTTTGCAAGCTTCAGAGTATTTTGCAGGGTTGTTGCCAATATCGATGGCAACATCCATCATTTCCTTTAATTCGTCAACGCTGAAGTCGACGATATCAATAAGGCTTCTCATGGTTACTTACCGATCCAGCTTTCGTCTGATGGGTTGTTTCTGAAAGCGATCAATCTCTTGATGTCGCTCTCTTTGATGTAGCCCTCTTCTGCTGCGACTTCTGCAATCTTATCGAAGTTGGTGAGTGAGTGATTCTCAACGTTTGCTGCTGCGAGTCTTTCGATTCCCTTCTTCATTCCGTATGTGAAGATTGAGACGACTCCAAGAACATCAGCACCTGCTTCTCTTAAGACGTCAACGACTTCAAGGACTGAGCCGCCTGTTGAGATTAAATCTTCGATGACGACGACCTTCTGGCCCTTCTCGAGTCTTCCTTCGATCTGATTCTGTCTTCCGTGATCCTTAGCACCGCTTCTAACGTATCCCATTGGGAGGTTCATAAGGTGGCCAACGATTGCTGCGTGAGCAATGCCTGCAGTTGATGTTCCCATAAGAACTTCAACTTCTGGATAGTATTTCTTAACTGTCTCAGCAAGAGATGTTTCAACGTCTGTTCTCACTGCTGGAGCGGTTAATGTTAAGCGGTTGTCACAGTAGACTGGTGACTTGATGCCCGAAGCCCATGTGAATGGTTCTTCTGGACGGAAGAAGACTGCCTTGATTGAGAGCAAGTCTTTTGCGATTAATGTTTCGATATCTGCCATTGTTTTATTCTCCTAAGAATTCCTTAACGCATCTATTGTATGCAGCAACTGGGTCCTCAGCTGCTGTGATTGGACGGCCAACAACGATATAGTCTGAACCGATTTTTCTAGCCTCTGCTGGAGTCATGACTCTCTTCTGGTCACCCTTGTCACCATCTGCAAATCTGACGCCTGGAGTGACTGTAACAAAGTTAGAACCGCATGAATTGTGGACTTTTTCTGCTTCAAGTGGTGAGCAGACAACTCCGTCTAATCCAGCTTCTTTAGCGCATTTTGCATAGTGCATGACAACCTGGTCAATTGGTTCTTTGATGAGGAGGTCATTCTCCATGCTTTCCTGATCTGTTGATGTAAGCTGGGTAACAGCGATGAGGATTGGGCGTGTGCCATCTTCTCTTGTGAGGCCCTCGATTGCAGCCTTCATCATGTTGATTGTTCCTGCAGCGTGTAAGTTTGTCATATCAACATCTAAATGTGATAAGACTGACATTGCCTTCTTGACTGTGTTAGGGATGTCATGAAGCTTGAGGTCCAAGAAGATTTTGTGACCGCGAGCCTTGATTTCTCTAACGATGTCTGGTCCTGCTGCATAAAAGAGTTCCATTCCGATCTTAACGAATGGTTTTCTGCCCTCGAACTTGTCGAGGAATTCGATTGTCTTCTCTTTTGATGAGAAGTCGCAAGCGATGATTACGTCTTTTGCCATTATAATGCTCCTCCGATTATATCTTTTAATGATGTAATGCCATATTTTTCCATTACCTTAGGTAAATCATCAATGATTTCCTTGCAAGCGTATGGGTTCACGAGATTAGCAGCGCCAACCTCGACTGCGGTTGCTCCTGCCATCATCATCTCGATGACGTCTTCTGCTGTTGAGACGCCGCCCATGCCGATGACTGGGATTTTTACTGCGTGCGCAACCTGGTACACGCATCTAACTGCAACCGGGAAGATTGCAGGTCCGGATAAACCTCCGGTTGTATTCTTCAAAAGAGGTTTTCTCTTTCTTAAATCAATTCTCATACCTAATAAGGTATTAATCAAGGCGATTCCGTCTGCTCCATTGTCTTCGCACGCTTTTGCGATTTCAACGATATTGGTGACGTTTGGAGAAAGTTTGACGATTAATGGCTTGGTGACCACTTTTCTCACTTCTCTAACGACCTCGCCTAAGAGGACTGGATCAGTGCCGAAGCTCATACCGCCTCCATGTACGTTTGGACATGAGACGTTTAATTCAATCCAACCAACCTGCTCTTCCTTATCGAGTTTCTCGCATGTGTAGACATAATCAGGGATCGAGAATCCTGAGACGTTTGCCATGACTTTCTTGTGGAAGACCTTCTTTAATTTTGGAAGTTCCTCTGAGATTACTTTTTCAACTCCTGGGTTCTGAAGTCCAACCGCATTAAGCATGCCTGATGCTGTTTCGGCGATTCTAGGCGTTGGATTGCCGAATCTTGGATCTTTAGTCGTTCCCTTGAACGAGAAGGTTCCAAGGACGTTAATATCGTATAATTCCGCAAATTCGTAGCCAAATCCATATGTACCGGAGGCTGGGATGATTGGATTATCGAGTTCGATGCCAAGCAAATTGACTTTGGTGTTTACTTCTCCCATATGATTTCCTCCTTCTTTAAGACTGGTCCATCTTTGCAGATTCTCTTATTTCCGTATAGGGTCTTGCAGCTGCATCCCATGCAAGCTCCGAATCCGCAGCCCATTCTCTCTTCAAATGAGAATTCACCGCTGGTCTTGGATGCGTTATAGACCGCTCTAAGCATTGGCTCTGGTCCGCAGGTGTAGAAGTAATCGTATTCTTCTCCATCCATTGCGTTTGTTACGAATCCCTTGATTCCGTATGAGCCATCCACAGTTGTGACCTTAACCTTGCAGCCAAGAGCCATGAATTCCTTTTCATAGAAGATTTCGCTCTTGGTGTTGAAGCCGAGGATGACCACTACTTCCTTATCGTCTGCTCTAAGTTTCTTGGCGAGGTTATATAGAGGTGGAACTCCGACTCCTCCGCCAATTAACATCACATATGTGCCTGATGCGTCGGTGTTGTAGCCATTTCCGAGTCCTGTAAGGGTATCAAGGTTTGTGCCTTCTACCATCTTTGACATTACCTCAGTGCCCTTTCCAACGACCTTATAGATAAGAGTTAATGTCTTGTCGTCATAGTCGCAGACTGAGATTGGACGTCTTAGGTAATATCCATCTATTGCAATATTCACGAACTGACCGCAGTTGGTGATTCCGCTGGTATCGCCCGCAAGAATCATCTTATAGACGTTTGGGGCGATAGCTTTGTTTGATTTAACTGTAAATACTACTCTTTTCATATTTACCTCTACATATCGATTGTGGATACGTTGATCATAGTCTCTTCAAGGACATCAAGAAGTGCGGCAACGGTATCTAAAGCGGTCAAGACTGTGACATAGTTTTCAACTGCGACCTGTCTAATGATGTATCCATCGCTTGCAATGTTGGTTGATGAGACGTGTCTGGTGTTGATGATGTATGTGACGTATCCCTGTCTAATAGAATCAAGGATTTCGTTTGAGCCTTCTGCAATCTTGCGTCTAACTCTTGTTCTGATGCCGTGTTCTTTTAAGAATGCAGCAGTTCCTGCGGTCGCTTCAATATTGAAACCGAGATTATAGAATCTCTTGATTAATGGGAGAGCCTCTTCCTTATCTTCATCTGCAATTGTTGCAAATACAGTGCCATATTGCTTGAGTTTTGTGCCTGCTGCCTGCATTGCCTTATATAATGCGCGATTCTTCTTATCGTCATATCCGATTGCTTCACCTGTTGATTTCATTTCAGGTGAAAGGTAAGCGTCTAAGCCTTTGAGCTTTGAGAATGAGAAGGCTGGGCACTTAACATACCATCTCTTCTTCTCTTCAGGGTAGATTGAGGTGAATCCCTGTGAGACGAGATCTTCGCCCATGATGACTTTTGTTGCGATATCAGCAAGTGAATAGCCGGTTGCCTTTGAAAGGAATGGAACGGTTCTTGATGAGCGTGGGTTGACCTCGATGATATAGACATCATCATTTGAATCAACGATGAACTGGATGTTGTATAGACCGATGATTCCACAGCCAATTCCGAGTTTTTCTGTATATTCCAAGACTGTTTTCTTGACCTTATCGGATAAAGAGAATGGAGGATAGACGGAAATTGAGTCACCTGAATGGATACCCGTTCTTTCAACAAGTTCCATGATGCCTGGACAGAAGACGTTCTTTCCGTCGCACACTGCGTCGACTTCAACTTCCTTACCCTGGATGTACTTATCGACTAAGACTGGCTTGTCCTCATCGATTTCAACGGCTGTCTTGAGGTAGTGTCTTAACTGGCCTTCGTTTGCGACAATCTGCATTGCGCGTCCGCCTAAAACGAAGGATGGTCTGACTAATACTGGGTATCCAATCTTTGCTGCTGCTTCAATGCCGTCTTCAATCTTCGTGACTGCACGTCCGGTTGGCTGTGGGATGTTGAGTTCGATTAAGAGTTTCTCGAATGAGTCTCTATTCTCTGCTCTATCGATGCCTTCACAGTCAGTGCCGATGATGTTGACTCCTCTCTTCATAAGAGGTTCAGCAAGATTGATTGCGGTCTGTCCGCCTAATGTTGCGATAACGCCATATGGTTTTTCAAGTGCGATGATGTTCATGACATCTTCAACACATAATGGCTCGAAGTAGAGCTTATCTGATGTCGTGTAGTCTGTTGAGACTGTTTCTGGGTTATTGTTGATGATGATAGCCTCAAATCCGGACTTCTTGATTGTCATGACCGCGTGAACGGTGGAGTAATCGAATTCGATGCCCTGACCGATTCTGATTGGGCCTGAGCCAAGAACGATGATCTTCTTCTTGTCTGAGACGATTGATTCGTTCTCCTCTTCGTATGTTGAATAGAAATATGGGATGTATGATTCGAATTCTGAAGCACAGGTATCGATCATCTTATAGACTGGGAAGATGTTGTTCTCCACTCTGAGGTTATAGACATCGATTTCCTTGACTCCCCATAACCAAGCGATTGCTCTATCTGAGAAGCCCATCTTCTTTGCGTCTTTTAAAACAACAAGGTTATTTGGGTTTTCTCTTAATTCATCTTCCTCACGGATGATGTTCTTGACCTTCTCGATAAAGAGCATATCGATCTTTGAGTATTCAGCGATAACGCCATAGTCGACTCTTTGACGGCAGAGTTCTGCAACTGCATAGATTCTATCGTCTGTACCAATCTTAATGTAGTCGAGTAACTGTTCTTTGGTCCAGCCATCGAACTTCTTCATATAGAGGTGGAATACGCCGATTTCAAGAGATCTAACGGCTTTTAGCAAGGATTCTTCAATGGTTCTGCCAATTGACATGACCTCACCTGTTGCCTTCATCTGGGTTGAAAGCTTATTGTTTGCGTCCGCGAACTTATCAAATGGGAAACGTGGCATCTTTGTGACGACATAGTCAAGTGAAGGTTCGAATGATGCAGGTGTGTTTGCGATTTGAATTTCATCAAGGTGCATGCCAACTGCGATCTTTGCTGAGACTCTAGCAATTGGGTAGCCCGATGCTTTAGATGCAAGGGCAGATGAACGTGAAACACGTGGATTGACCTCGATGAGGTAGTATTTGAATGAGAGAGGGTCTAATGCGAACTGAACGTTGCATCCACCTTCAATCTTAAGAGCACGGATGATCTTGAGAGCGGAGTCTCTAAGCATGTGGTACTCTTTGTTGGTTAATGTCTGAGATGGGCAAACGACGATTGAATCACCTGTGTGGATGCCAACTGGGTCGATGTTTTCCATGTTACAGATGGTGATTGCAGTGTCGTTTGAATCACGCATGACTTCGTATTCGATTTCCTTATAGCCTTTGATTGATTTCTCAACTAAGACCTGATGGACTGGGGATAATGATAATGCATTCTTCATTATCTCAATAAATTCTTCGTCGTTATCTGCAAAACCACCGCCGGTGCCACCTAATGTGAAGGCTGGTCTCAAGACGACTGGATATGTGATTTCATGAGCTGCAGCAAGTCCTTCTTCCATTGAGTTTGCAATCATTGATGGAAGGACTGGTTCGCCTAAGTCGATGCAGAGCTGTTTGAAGAGTTCTCTATCTTCTGCTTTTGCAATTGATTCTGATGATGTGCCAAGCAATTCGACCTGGCATTCTCTAAGAACGCCTTTCTTTTCAAGGGAAATTGCAAGGTTAAGTCCAGTCTGACCACCGATTCCTGGGAGGATTGCGTCTGGTCTTTCGTGACGGATGATCTTTGCCATGTACTCTAAGGTTAGAGGTTCCATGTAGATCTTATCTGCAACTGCCTTGTCGGTCATGATGGTTGCAGGGTTCGAGTTACAAAGGACAACTTCGTAACCTTCTTCTCTTAAGGCTAAGCAAGCCTGTGTGCCTGCGTAGTCGAATTCGGCTGCCTGTCCAATGACGATTGGTCCTGAACCGATAACGAGAATTTTATGGATGTCTGTTCTCTTAGCCATTGATCTTTGCCTCCTTCATGAGTTCGATGAACTGATCGAATAAATATGCGCTGTCCTGTGGGCCAGGTGCTGATTCTGGGTGGTACTGAACTGAGAAGACCTTATCTTCAACACACTCAGCTCCTTCAACTGTGTTATCCAAAATGTTGATGTGTGTTGCAACTAATCCAGTTCCCTTGATTGAATCAAGGTCAACTGCGTATGAGTGGTTTTGTGAAGTGATTTCAACCTTGCCAGTCTTAAGATTCTTGACTGGATGGTTACCTCCGCGGTGTCCAAACTTAAGTTTGTATGTTTTGCCGCCATAAGCTAAGGAAATGATCTGGTGTCCTAAGCAGATACCGAATATTGGGTATTTGCCGCGCAATTTCTTAACCATCTCGATGACAGGTGTTGCATCTTCTGGATCGCCAGGTCCGTTTGAAATGAAGATTCCATCTGGATTCATTTCAACGATTTTTGTGTAATCCATGTCATAAGGGACGACTGTCACATTGCAGCCTCTCTTATTCAATGAACGTACGATGTTGAGTTTAATTCCGCAGTCGATTGCAACGACATTGAACTGAGCGTCCTGGCATCTTGCATACCATCTCTTTTTGCATGAGACGAGTTTGACTGCCTCGTGATCGATTGGGGTATTCTTGATAATTTGGATACCTTCCTCCACTGTTGTATTAACGTTGGTGATGAGGACTCTTCTTGAACCTTTATCACGGATTGAACGTGTAAGCTTTCTTGTGTCAATTCCATAGACACCAACGATGTGGTTCTCTTCCATAATTTCGCCAAGTGTCTTGGTGTAACGGAAGTTTGATGGGAAGTCGTTATATTCTCTAACAATCAATCCACCGATTGTTGGAACCTTTGTCTCGTTATCTTCATCTGTAATGCCGTAGTTTCCAATTAATGGATATGTCATACAGACTGTCTGATATGTGTAGGATGGGTCAGAAATGATTTCCTGATAACCTACCATAGATGTGTTGAAGACGATTTCTGTAACCTTATCCTCGTTAGCGCCGAATGAATAGCCATAGTATTCTTCGCCGTCTTCAAGGATGATCTTCTTGTCGAACTCTTTTACCATACTTTCTTTCCTCCGTAATATGTTGCTACGTTTTTGCCGTAGACTTTAGTATTCAAGAAAGGTGTTGCCTTTCCTTTTGATAACATTGATTCTTTTGTGATTTCCACTTCTTCATCTAATTTCCAGATTGAGAAGCCATTTACCGGGATATTGAATCGTTTGCTTGGATTTTTAACCAATAAATCGATTAATTTCTCTAATGTGATGATTCCCTTCTTAACCAAATGGGTATAGAGGAGAGGGAATGCATATTCGATTCCCACAATTCCAAATGGGGATTTCTCTAATCCTCTAGATTTCTCTTCCTCACTATGTGGGGCGTGATCGGTTGCTATGCAATCGATTGTGCCATCTAAGATGCCTTGGATTAGTGCTTTTCTATCTTCGCTTGATCTTAAAGGAGGATTCATCTTCCAGTAGCCATGCTCCTGAAGATCGTTTTCGTCTAATATCAGATAGTGAGGCGCGGTTTCGCAGGTAACGTTAACGCCTTCCGCTTTAGCTTTGCGGATGATCTCAACGCTCTCTTTGGTTGAGATGTGACAAACGTGATATGCACATCCGGTTTCTTTTGAGAGCCTTACGTCTCTAGCGATTTGTTCATACTCGCTAGCAGAACAGATACCTCTATGTCCGTGTTCTTTAGCGTATATTCCATCATGGATATAACCGCCTTTAAGAAGTGAGTTAACTTCGCAGTGGGCAACAATCATCTTTCCAAGTGATTTTGCTTTAAGCATTGCAGCTCTCATCATCTCTTCTTCCTGGACGCCGCGTCCATCGTCCGAAAAGGCAGTGACATTATTTGCCATTCCTTCCATGTCTGCGAGTTGTTCGCCTTTTTCTCCAACGGTTATCGCACCGTATGGAAGGACATTGATTACTGCGTCCTTTTTGATGATGTCTAATTGTTCCTTTAGATGTTCTACTGAATCAGGAACTGGATTAAGGTTTGGCATGGTAAGTACGCTTGTGTAACCTCCATGTGCAGCTGCCTTGCTTCCCGTTTCGATGGTTTCCTTATAGGAGAAACCAGGCTCTCTAAAGTGAACATGGACGTCGATGAATCCAGGGAAGATTGTGTATTCTTCACCGAATTCTTCTAAAGAAAAACCGGACATTAAATTCGACAGGTCAATGGACTTGTCACTTCCGGTTATTACTTTAGCTTTAATTGATTCGCTCATCCTATTCTCCTTTCCGACCTCTCTGGATCGATTTAAAGTCTTTACTGATTGATTATGTAAACGCCCTTGTCTTCACTTGATAATGAGACTTGGACTTTTTCAGTCTTTGCGGTTGGAATGTTCTTTCCAACGTAATCTGGTCTAATTGGAACCTCTCTATGTCCCCTATCAACCAAGACTGCGTATTGAACGATTCTTGGTCTACCGATAGAGAAGAGAGTCTCAAGAGCTGCTCTTGCGGTTCTTCCGGTATAAAGGACGTCGTCAACGATGATGACAATCTTATCGAAGAGATCGCATGGAATGTTGCTCTCTGTTGCTTTGGCCTTTTTCATTTCGAATGTATAGTCGTCTCTATGCATAGTGACGTCAAGCGAGCCAGTTGGAACATCGACATCTTCGAAGCGTCTGATGTTAGCTGCTAAGGTCTTAGCAATCTCAATGCCTCTATTCTTGATGCCTAAGATAACGACATCTTCGACTCCATTATTCTTCTCGATGATTTCGTGAGTCATGCGAGCTAAGGTGCGGGTGATGGTAGCTTCATCCATTATTTGATGCTTACGTTCCATTGTCTTCCTCCAGAAAAAAGGTCCCGTCCATGCGTGACGAGACCTGAAGCTACACTGATTTTGCTTTCAAACCTTTTCGACGTCACGGCATCGACTTAAAGTTTTTCCGCTCCTTATATTATAATTAATATATGCATTAGTCAATTAGGCATTCTTGAAAGCGTTTCATTGATGAATGACATCTTTTTAATTAATTAAGCGATTAGGATTTTTTACTTTGCAAAACTGGAATATTTTTAGATTTTATACTCTTCTAGATTAATGATTCTAGTTGCCACTCCTTTATAGAAATCCTCTTCATGGGAGACAAGAATCACCGTTCCTGGATACGCTTGAATCGCTTCTTTTAATGATTCTTTTGCTAGAACATCAAGATGATTGGTAGGCTCGTCTAAAATCAAAATATTAGATTTTTGAATCGTTAATTTGCAGAGTCTGACTTTAGCGTTTTCTCCACCAGACAAGGCAATCATATATGAATCGATGTTGTCTTTTGTTAAACCACATGATGCCAACGCTCCCATTACCTGACCGATATTAAGGGAAGGGAACTCATCGTATATTTCATTAAATGCAGTCTTGTCCTTGCATTCTTCTTCCTGTTGGAAATACCCAATCTCGGTATTTGAACCAACAACCACTTCACCAGATATCGGCTTGATTAAGCCGGTTATGGACTTAAGGAGTGTGGTCTTACCAATGCCGTTCACACCTTTAATTGCTATCTTTTCACCTCTATTTATTTCTAGATTGATCGGTTTAGTTAACGGGAAAGAATATCCAATAACCAAATCTTTGCAGTTAAATACAATTTTAGATGTATTTACGTTATCCATTTTGAATACGAAGTTAGGTTTAATCTTCTCGCTTGCCTTTTCGATGACTTCCATTCTATCGAGTCTCTTTTGAAGAGAACTTGCTAAGCCTCTAGTTGCTACACGCGCCTTGTTGCGGGCTATGGTATCTTCCATTCTCGCGATCTCTCTTTGCTGTGCATTATATGCATCCTCTGCCTGGCGTTTCTTGATCTCTGAGTTTTTAAGATAGAAATCGTATCCACCTTTGTATCTATTCATAGTCTGGTCTTCCAAATGATAGACAACATTAATGACATCCCTTAAAAATGCCTCGTCATGGGAGATAAGAATAAATGCGTTACCAAACTCCATTAGATAGTTTTTAAGCCATTTCACTTGGTATTCGTCTAAGAAGTTTGTAGGTTCATCTAAAACTAGAATATTAGGGTTTTGTAGCAATAACTTAGCCAAAAGTACCTTAGAACGCTGTCCACCACTTAAAGCAGTTACATCTTTGTCTAGGCCAAAATCGGAGACTCCTAAGCCTCTAGCAACTTCCTCGATTTTTACGTCGATTAAATAGAAACCCGATTGTTCAAGGTATGATGATATTTCTCCAGCATCCTGCATGATTTTATCGAGTTCATCACCTTCTGCTTCACCCATCTTCATGTAGGCTTCATTCATTTCAGCTTCTAGAGCATACATGTCCTCGAAAGCTTC
>JAKSVD010000010.1 GCA_024408305.1 Bacilli bacterium
CGCCCGAGTTCAAAGGGGTATACCTAGGCGTGCTCTATACGTTGTATAGAGACATTAATAAACAACAGGTTTGAATTTCCAATCGTATTTCATGAAAAAATACCCCCCTTCCTGTTTTTGCCCAGGATTAGGGGTACATTTCACCTAAGCCTTAGCCTTTTTGTTTTTCCTGATGGTCAAGATTCCCCTGATTATGTAATAAGTGGAGATTGATATTGCTCCCACTCCGATGAATATCGCGCAGGCCATGAAGAAATTCTCAGGCAATACGAGGATTATCTGGTCTTTATTTTGATCGAATATCCAATTTTCCTTACCAGGGAAGAATATGTGGTGGAAGATGACGAATGCCTTATCAAAATCAATGGATGCAAGACCTCCGATTACCAATGGTAAAACAATAGTGGAGATGCCCGCTATTAAGTGGCAATGCTTATATGGGGTAATGATGTTTTTCTTCTTGAGGATATGGATTCCGCCAATCAATGCGCCGGATACCAACATAAGGACGGTGTCTAGCAAAAACAGTCCTTGGCAGTCTTTGAAATGGTTCATTCCCTCTTCTGACCAAGCAAGCTTGCCGGTTCCGAATTTAGTGAAGAAGCAGCAGAAATTAAGGACTTCATTATATGCTTCGATGACATCGTTTCTTGTAAAGCTTCCACCAGTCCAATTATTGAGGTCATCAACAACGTGCAAAGGGCCCATAAGCATGTAATAGAATGGCCTAAAATAGATCGGAAGATTGATAGACAAAGTGATTGCAAAAACAACCAGGCTCATGGTGTAGATGATTGAGACGACAACGAATAGGGCTTTTCTTTTCTTACTCATAACGTTCCTTGAAGTGAATGGATAGGGCAATCAATGCCTGAGATGGCACATAGAATAGCCACATTCCAAGCTGTGAGAATTTTACTATCGCATCAATCAGGTGTGAAGAATATGTTATATAGGAGGAGAGGTT
Organism: Bacilli bacterium; assembly: GCA_024408305.1. Classification (GTDB taxonomy): domain Bacteria; phylum Bacillota_I; class Bacilli_A; order RFN20; family CAG-826; genus UBA4951. The sequence goes on from JAKSVD010000010.1 coordinate 968, forward strand.
AAAGAATCCAACCGATATATCGCACCCCATAAAGAGAAGTAGACCAATTCCAAGCAGCAAATACTTCTTGCCGGATAAAAAAGAATCTACCGCATTCATAAGAAGATTCGAGAAATAGAATAGGGCAAAATAGGCGGTTGGATCATCAACCTTAAGGGCTAATCCTGCGACTAGAGATGCAACAACAAAGATTGACCCTCTAATAATCAGAGATATTTTCCAATGCTTTGGACTGATATAGAGGAAATACATCGCTTGGACAAAGATGAACGATATAACTCCAATTAGATAATTGTCTCCACGAACTAAAAGGAAATAATCCGCTACCAAAGTGGCTGCTAATCCTGCCACGACAAATTGGCCTCTTTCTTTTCTATATCCAAGAAGCGAAAAGAGGAAACAGAGAATGATAGATGAATACTTTAAGCCCATCGTCTCAAATATCGAGAATTTATCTGCAATATAGATAAGAATGGTGAAAGCTAACTCTATGAAAGAGAAACCGATCAATATCGCTTTTGATAAAACATTCTTGCTCATAACAAAATATATTTTATTACACAAAAACATAGAACTAGTCTAAATAAAACGAAAAAACATAGTTTTATGAGCAAAATCGCCAATCAAAAAACAAGTGACTTATTCTATTGGAATGATTATATTTAAAGGCACAAAAGCATTTATTGGAGCCTAAATACATAAGATATTAGGCGTCAATAGCATTTTTGAAAGGGATAATGCTATGAAGAAAACAAAGATTTTAATGATGGGTTTATTATCCGTTGCATTTATCGCAGGCTGCGGTTCTAACAACGGAAGTAAAGAATCCCAGACACCAGAGACAAAGAGCAATTTCGAGCTTCTTGATCCTGAGGACACATCACAGTTAAGCGAAAACTGCAAACGCTATGTCGATGACATGAGAGAGCAGGAAGAATCAAATGGCGAGGACAACAAGTACATGATGAATGGCAACTTGTTCCACCCAGAAGATAACGTCAAGATCGACGCTAAGAACAGCGATGGCTCATGGGTTTATCGTGACGCTGTTGATTATGATGACGAATCAAAAAGAGAAGAGCAGCAGGTTCAGAAATCAGACAAGAGCAAAGGCGTTCCTCTCCAGTTCTCATGCAAGGACGGATATAGCGCAGAATCATACAAGATTCAGGTCTCAAAAGATGAATCATTCGATGATGAGGACCTAATCGAAGTAGACGCAACTCCAGATGAAGAGGTAAGAGTCAAGAACCTCTTCCAGAACACCCAGTATTACTGGAGAGTCGTTGCGGGTGATGATGTCTCAGAAACAGCATCATTTGAAACAGGTGATTACCCACGTTGGATCGACTGCGCAGATATGTTCAACATCCGTGACGCAGGCGGATATATGACCTCATCTGGTAGACGTGTTAAGCAGGGCTTAGTCTTTAGAGGCGGAGAAATCACCACTAAGGCATTCGGCGGAAACGGCACAATGTCACAGACAAAGCACCAGTTCACAGGAACTGATGAAGCAAAAGATGTCTTCCGTAATGTCATGAAGATCGGAAACGAGCTTGATTTAAGAAGATCTAGCGACCTTCAGGCTGATGGAAATTATCATAGCTGCTTATTTGCAGAAAAGGATGAGAATGGACAGGATGATATTGTTTGGACAAACGTTCAGCTCAATTCTTGGGAGAGTTTCCTCACAAACTACAACGACATCAGAGCATGCTTTAACGCACTCGCATATGCAGACGAAAAGCCAGTTTATTATCACTGCCACGGCGGCGCTGATAGAACAGGGACCTTGGGCTTATTCATCCTTGGCGCACTCGGAGTCTCATATAGTGATATCGTTATTGACGACGAATTAACATCATATTCATCAATCATCGCTCCAGGCATCGGACAGCCAGCTGATTCCTTAAGACGTCATTATCAGCGTGGCACATACGATCACTGGAATGAATTCATCCCTAATGTTGAAAAAACAGCAGGCTGGGATAAATCCCTCCCTCTCCAGGACAACATCCTCAATTTCTTGGTCAACGTCGCAGGCGTTCCTCAGGAAACAATGGATCGTTACCTCGAGATCATGTTAGAGGACTAAAAGAAACCAAAGGGCCGATTAATCGGCTCTTTTCTTTTGCTTATTTCCAAAATCTATCAAAAAGTGCAAAATGTAGTTGTTTGTTATGGATTATAAAAGAGCAAAACAAAATCGAGCAGGCTGGTTTCAGGGCGTTAAAGGATTTCTCCGAATGTTATTCCGTCCTCGCCGCTATGTCTTCTTAGGCGACGTCCCAAGCGGGAAATCCGTTGTGTTTTCAAATCATGTCGCGGCTTCTGGTCCAGTGTTCCATGAATTATATTGCCCATTCAAGATGAGATTCTGGGGAACATACGAGATGACCGAGGATATCAAAACAAGTTATAAATACCTTTCGGATAATTATCTTCACGTTAAGAAAAGATGGCCTCTATTTCTATCAAGAATCATAGGTTTCATAATCGTTCCATTTGTTAAGATCGTCTACAACGGAATGAAACTAATCCCAACCTACACCGACATCAAATTTTTCAACACGGTGAAAATGTCTGAGCGAAGCCTTGATAGAGGAGAGGTGCTGATTGTCTTCCCGGAGGATTCTCATGATGGGTATCATGATCATTTGAAGAATTACTTCGGCGGAGGTTTCTTTGCCGCAGATAAATACGGCCTTAAACACGACTGCGACTTCATGATGTATAACTGTTATTACGTGAAGAAACATAGAGCCTTCATCGTCGATAAGGGAATCCCGTTATCGGAGCTAAAAGAAAAATACGGTAAGGACTATCAAGCAATGGCCCGAGCCTTCTGCGATAGGGCAAATGAGATAGGGGATACCTATAGAAAGATGTCTAGAAAAGAAATATGGCCTAAAAAATAGGTCATTTTTTATTGAAATCAAAAGTTTTTAGGAAAAAATCGAAAATTCGCTCTAGTAATTAATGTGGGGGGTTTATTCCTAGGCTATGTTCCTGTACCTTGCTTCGGCAACGGTCTCACCCCCGACACGACTTGCCAGGGGGCTCGACTCGAGTTGATGGAATCCTTATCCGTCATTATTCTCGTCGCCTTGATCATACTAATCGGCGTGATCAACGACTGGAGAGGCAGATAAAGGAAAAGGGTTACCCCAAAGGCTAACCCAAAACAGCAATTATAGTTTAGCCTGGGGGCCCCCGCTTTTCAAGCCCTGGTTCGCCGTGCCTAGGGACGACCAGCCCCCGATCTCGACAATCGGGGGTGCCTAGGACAAGTAGAGGCCCTTAATTGGGCTGGACCACAACCGGATACACAATGGAACTTTATACGGATAGAGTTGCTGAGCATTTATATGATTATGGGCAAAGAATCTGCCTTGAAGCACAAGATTATATCGACGCAATTCATCACGACAACTTCCCATCGATTGTATTGGAAGCGAATGCTGAGTGGTATTCCAAGTCAGCTTATTGTTTTAGAAAATAGAAGCGGTTCATTCCGCCTTTTCTTTAGGCTTTCTGAAGATAATAAAATTCTGAACGAGATACCCAACAAAGAAGAGAGTAATATCGATTGGCAACTTGATTAAGGTTGGATTGATTGCAAATCTATCAACGATCATGTTTACGAAGAAATAACTTAAGTATAGCTTGATAACAAACAGGATTGCGTATTCGATACTTTGTATCAATGTGCGGTTATAAACCTGGAAACACCAATACTTATTTAAGAAGAAGCAGAGAGTGGTTCCTAGTGTCCTTCCAACGATCGTTGCAATTAAAATTATCTCTTTGGCATCTTTCCAGATTATCGATGTCATCAAAAAGAAAACCGCAAATTCCAAGATCGAAGAAACAACTGAGGAGATTACGTATTTTGCATTCTTCCAGTTGATTATCCTTTTCCACCAAATACCTTTTTCTTCCATGCCAAGATTTTATCATTATTGCCCAACCCCTAAAATGATGTTTTTAAATATCATTTATGCGTGCTATAGTTACTGACTTAAGGAGGGGGAGAATGAATAAGAACGTCAAGAGAACAACACTATCTTTGTTAAGCGCAGTATCTTTTGTCTTAGTTGGCTGCGCTAACGATGTTAATGCAACATCCTCCTATCTTCATAGGCCATCGAAGGACAACTCCATTTCTAGTTCGCTTAAGCGATTTGAAGGAGTGGTCTTTGAGAGCAAGACCTTTCCCTATGATGGTTTGTATCATTCTCTTGCCGTTGAAAATGTTCCCTCTTTTGCGGATATCACATACGAAAACAACACCAAGATTGAGGTAGGGACATACGAGGTTAAGGCAACAATTTCCGCTCAAGGCTATGAGACCCTTGTCTTAAGCGCTACATTGACGATTGAAAAGACTGAACTCAAGCATTTTGAAAATCTATCTATGGATGATTTAACTATCCCATACGATGGTGAATACCATTCATTAAGCGTTAATAATCTCCCATCATTTGCTAAGGTTATCTATGATAATAACAACAAGAAAGCCGTTGGCGTCTACACGGTTGGAGCAACAATCAGCGCGAGTGGATACGAAACGTTGAAACTAAAAGCAACTCTGACAATCCTTGGCTTGGATTTCTCTGGAATCACATTCGAGGATGCAACATTTGAATATAATGGAAGAGCTCATACGATTCTCGCAAATAACGTGCCATCCTTTGCACGTGTTGCCTATTCGAATAATTCGAAGACAGAAAAGGGCACATATTCTGCAACCGCAACAATCACCGCAGATGGATATAACACTCTAGTCCTCAAAGCGACTCTTAAGATCATCGGTCCGCAGCTACCAAAATACGATTTCCCTGACAGGGTCATTATCTATAATGGCAAACGACAACTTATTGAAACAGACGATATTTTCAATAATAAAGTCTTTAGATACGCCAACATCACCAAGAAATTGGATGGCAAAGTAGTGGATGAATTCTATATTACCGATATCGGTGAATATCACGCTCAATTGATCGTTGAAGTCACCGGTTATGAGACTTCAATCTATGATGCAACATTTAAAATCATTCCAAACACATGGGGAGTTATCGATGAGAGCAAATCCTCGTATCAGATAAGAAAAGACGTTAAATATCAGGAATTGTATGAGCAGATTCTAAAAGGTAACTTCACTTTAGAAGTATCCTCTTTCAGCGAACGATTCGATAATTCCACCCACGCTTTAATCGGAAGAAGCACCGTTGATGTCACAACCTATTATGTACCTCCAGAGTGCATGTTCACCAAATTCGATAACGGAGAGCTAATAGAGCCTGGAATGTCATATCATGTTGAACAAACAAACTATAGTTTCGTGACTAAAAACGGAAACGATGTTGTTACGAACTCATACATAGAAGGCGCTCTTTATGAGACCTCAAAATATCCAGTTGAAGCGTATGAAGAAAATACGATTGGAAGACTTGGCATGATGCCATTTGCCCTGATGAGCGAGGGCGAAGATGGTGGATTTGTTCCATCTAAAATCCTTGGTTATGTCACTGACTTTGGTTCCATCTCATTCGATGAGGAGAACAATTCACTTACAGTTACATCTAGAAACCATTATTACCACCCAGAATTCGAGAACAACGAAGTTGCAACATATACATATAAGAATATCGGCAACACCAAAGTTAACATCCCTCAGGAAATGCTTGTCAGAGATGATGTTGAAATTGAACGCGAATCATTCTATCTAGACGGAGTGAGGTATTCACCATATGGTGATGGCAAATATTCAGCCTCAGTTTACCTCGATGAGATTTCTAGCGCATATTTAGCCCCGGGCACATACACAATGTTACCAAGAATCTATGAATGTCCAGTTGATCAAATCAGTGAGCATTACTATACCGAACAATCAATTGAAGGCTTTGGCTATTCTTTAAGAACGTTCTTCGATGAATATGGTGATTATCAAGGGGAATACAAAGAACAGGGTTACATCAAAGGGTTGAGGTATTTGAATATTGATTACGAACTCAATGGCGGAAACGTCCTCTATTACGCTGATTGGCATTAAGCATGGCAAAAAAGTCATGCTTTTTTCGTGATGCAATCGTAATTATTTGTGTGATGCGTCGTATATCTTTTGTATTTCTTTTGGCAATTTATCAGGTAGCATCGAATTAATTTCGTCTTCGTTACCATCTTTGATCGCTTTATCGTAATACCAGCATTTGAATTCTAGCATAGCGTGAATTCTTTCTAGCTTTTCCATTTCTTTTTCAAGAGCCTCTTTCCTTGCTTCGAACATTGCTTTTCTATCAGGGTAACTCTTGCTGCCTTGGGTAACCCATATGAAGAATTGCTTAATATCCTTGATTTCTAAACCGGATTCCTTGAGACATTCAATAACCCTAATTGCCTCAATCTCGGCGTCACTGAATTGTCTGATGCCGCCTTTTCTAACTAGATTAGGAAAGAATCCTTCTTTGTCATAGTATCTGATTGTTGAAACTGGTAGGTTGAACATTGTGGAGATTTCACCGATTGAATACATAATTTTACTCTTTTCTCAAATAACCCTTGACCTAAAGTTAGGTTTAGGTTGTACATTTGATTATATGGATAAGCATTCATTTTCTCAAGTCGATATTTGGAGGATATAAAAATGATGAATTTCGTATTTGATAACCCAACAAAATTATTGTTTGGCGTAGGTAAGTTAAAAGAGCTTCACAACGAAGTGATGCCTGGAAGAAAGGCGTTGCTTCTAACATCAAAAGGCAGCTCATATAAAAGAAACGGTTCTTATGACGCTCTCATTAAAGAACTCGAGATGCTAGGAATCTCTTATGTGCATTGCCCAAATGTAGAAGAGAATCCGTTAAAGGAAAACTGCGAGGAAGCCGGCAGAATCGCTAAGGAAAATGGCTGCGATTTCATTGTCGCCCTTGGGGGAGGAGCGGTTCTTGATTCTTCTGTACCGGTCTCAATTATGGCAACAAATACAGGCGATTTATGGGATTACGTATTTGGAGGAACTGGCAAATGCCAAGTCGCATCAAATATGCCGCTTCCAATTGTTACTATTGCAACATCATCTGGAACAGGCTCAGAAATGAATGAGTGGGGCGTTATCTCTAAGGTTGATACAAACGAAAAAATCGGAATGGGCGATAGAAGATGCAAGCCAGTTATTGCAGTGGTTGACCCAACTTATATGGTAACCGTCCCATCAAAATACACTGCGTACCAGGGGTTTGATGCCCTCTTCCATAACACCGAAGTCATGATGAGCACTAGCTTGAACATTATGTCTGAGGCTTTAGCCTTATCGTGCATCGAAAACATTTATAAATACCTCCCAAGAGCAGTTGCTAACGGAAATGATTTAGAGGCTAGAGAACACGTTGCGTACGCATCCACGATGGCAGGCATCACAATGCAGCTTACATCAACAACGGCTCAACACTCGATGGAACACGCTATGAGTGCATATCACAGAGGACTTCCTCATGGAGCGGGATTGATCATGATTTCTAAAGAATTCGCTCAATTCTTCCTCGATAAGCACGTTATCGACGATAGATTAATTAAAATGGCTAGAGTCATGGGATTCCCGAATAGCAACAACCCTCAGGATTTCATCACCGCATTATTAAAACTTCAGAAAGATTGCGGAGTGGATGATCTAAAGATGAGTGATTATGGATTCTCTAGAGACGAATTCATGACTCTTGCAAAAGCTGCAAGATCACTCCAAGGTGGACTCTTTGCGGCAAATCCAGTCGAGACAAGCGACGAGGATATCGCCGGAATACTCGAGAAATCATATAAATAAGTTAAAGGAGGAAATGGCTATGAAAATGAATAAATTAGCATTGTTTGCCTTTCCTCTTTTCCTCGTTTCATGTAACAATTCACCATTAGATGTTGAATCAAGTAACTCATCTAGCATTAGCACTGAATCAAGTCATGATAGAAAAAGCGTGGTGCCAAGTGATTCAAATGTTGCAGTGGTGTATTTCTCTAGAACCGGGAACACTAAAGCAATCGCTGGATATATAAGCGAGAATTACTCATGCCCAGCATTTGAGGTAGAGGCTAAAGTTCCATATTCAGATGATGACATTAAGTATTACACGGATTGCCGAGCGGATAGAGAACAAGGTGACCCAAACGCGCGTCCTGAATTGAAGAATACTAACCTAGATTTATCCATCTATGACTGCATTTTCCTTGGGTATCCGATTTGGCATAGCGACGCCCCGAAGATAATGTATACATTTGTCGAAACATTCGATTTATCGAATAAGACTATCGTGCCATTCTGCACCTCCGCATCAAGCGGGATTGGAAATAGCGCTAAGAATCTAGAGAATTTGACTCATCAAGGAACTTGGCTTGAAGGGAAAAGATTCTCATCAAACGAATCGAGAGCAAATGTCCTATCCTGGGTGGAAAGCTTACCAATAAACAAGAAGGAGGCGCGAGAGATGAGAATCAATGAAACAAAGGTCGATGTTAGGTGGGAAGATAATGAGTCTGTCGAGGAATTATTCTCTATAGCAAGAGACGGTTTGAGAATCGATACCCATCTATATGGCGGATTTGAACAAGTTGGATCCTTAGGCCACACCATTAAAAGCAATGATGTAGAGATGACTACTAATCCAGGCGATATCGTCTTGTATTCCTCAAATCAGATAGTGGTCTTCTTCGGAAGCAATACTTGGGCTTACACCAAACTCGGCCATATCAATTTAGAAGAGGCGGAACTAAATAAATTGCTTAACGTCCAATCAACGACAATCGAACTTAATAATTAACGGCCTCTGGTCGTTTTTATTATAAATAAGATGTTTCAGAGTATAATTGATGAATAAAGTTAACGGAAAAAACTATGAACGAATGGGAAAAAGCTAAGCTAGGCTATTTATACGACGCAAATTACGATCAGGAACTCTTGGCTAAAAGAGCAAGGTGCCAGGATCTATGTTATGAATTTAACATGACAAGGCCATCCGATATTGAAAAACAACAAAGAATTCTCCATGACTTATTGGGCGAGATAAAAGGGTCTATTGTCATCACTTCCCCGTTTTATTGTGATTATGGATGCAATATATCGGTTGGAGATAATTTTTACACCATCCATAATGTGACTATATTAGATGGGGCTAAAGTAACATTCGGAAACAATGTTTTTATCGCTCCTGATTGCGTGTTCTCAACTGCAGGACACCCAATTGATGCTGAACAAAGAAATAAAGGTTTAGAAATAGCTCTTCCAATTAGCGTTGGGGATAATGTCTGGATTGGAACGCATGTGAGTGTCCTTCCAGGCGTAACTATCGGTAGCAATGTCGTAATTGGAGCGGGGAGTGTAGTTACTAGAGACATCCCTTCAAACGTAGTTGCCTTTGGCAATCCATGCAGGGTAATGAGGCCGATTACAGAAGAAGACAAGAAGAAATATAGAATCTACCAGGAATAGGAGCCTAATATATGAACATAAACAAAAATGATTGGCAGTGGATTAGAGCGCCAAAGAATTATAGGATCGATGACAATAGAATCGAGATAACCACAGAACCCCATACAGACTTGTGGCAGAGGACCTATTATCATTTTAGAAATGACAACGCACCTGTCCTTCAGATCGAAACTAGCGAGCAATATTTCTCCTTCATCATAAAAACCGAATTCGAGAGCAAGCACCGTTTTGATCAATGTGGAGTGGTCATGTATCTTGATAGCGATAATTGGATGAAGGGCTCAATTGAATATGAAAACGAAGAATTCCAGCATCTCGGAAGCGTTGTAACTAACAACGGTTTCTCTGATTGGGCCACAACAGAGATTCCAGCATCAATCAAGTCAATGTGGTACCGTTTCTCTAGAAGAGAAGATGATTTCTGTATAGAATGCTCAGAAGACGGCATCAGATGGAAACAGATGAGAATAACCCATATGTTCAATGCCAAGAAACAAATTAGATTTGGCATATATGCATGCTCACCTGAAGACTCATCCTTTAAAGCTACATTCACGAATATAGAGATGCGCGACTGCCAGTGGCTTGCCCACAACGGCCAAAAGCCAGACGAGGAATAAAGCGGTCCACCCGCTTATTCTTTTTGATATTAGTTAGTTATTGGTAACTTTGCATGGACTTGATATAATCTCCCCGGAAACAGGAGGAGTGCTATGCCAGCTATCGCAATGGTCGCAATAATAACTGCAATCGCAGGTATCGTCGGTACCGGGCTCGGCGGAGTCGTCGGAGCGATTTTAGGCAAGGACTCCACAAAAGTCGTTTCCTTGCTCCTCAGCTTTGCTGGCGGAATCATGTTGGCGGTAGTAGCCTTCGATTTGATGCCTGTTGCAATTAATCCAACGGATACAGATGAAGTTGGTTGGTATTGGGTAATTCTCTTCGTTCTGATCGGATATGGATTAGTCCAACTCCTTAACTATTTTATCGATAAACACTCATCAAAAGAGGTCGAGCATTCCGCAAAAGAAGAACATCCACACGCTCACGATGACCTGGATGAACTTATCCACGCTGACCATTTAGTGCACCATAAAGGCGACAACAAACAATTATTCTGGGCCGGACTCATCATGGCTATTGTCATTGCGTTGCACAATGTCCCAGAAGGCATGGTAATTGGTGCAAGCTATGCAATTGAACCTGACGTTCTCCTTGGAGGATCGGGATTAATCATGGCCGTTGTTATCGGTCTTCATAATATCCCAGAGGGAATGGCAGTCTCCGTTCCTTTGATAGCAGGTGGCACCAAGAGATGGAAAGCAGTGCTGATTACCGCTTCATCAGGTGTCCCAACTGTCATTGGTGCTTTAATTGGATTTGGTGTTGGTGCGCTATCTCCATTAGCCTTATCAATTTGCTTGTCCTTAGCATCCGGCGCTATGTTATACGTAGTATTTGGTGAATTGCTACCAGAATCCATACTTATGTGGAAATCGAAATTACCTGCATTCTTCCTTCTACTTGGAGTCTTAGTTGGATTTGTCCTGGTCTTAATCTAATTTGAATTGATAAATATCTTGCTCGCCTTAAAATTAGGTGAGCTTTTTATGTTTGCGGTAATCGATACAGAAACAACTTGGGCAAATGACGTCATGTCTATTGGCGTAGTTTTAGCCGATGATATCACTCAGGAAACTATGGGCGGAGTCTATTATTTAATCACTCCATATTGTAATCATCCCGCAATGTATGAGAATCAACTATATATCAGAGATATAAAGCCTGATGCAATTGGAAATAGAGGAGAAATCATGCAAAAACTACGCGCTTTCCTTGATGGAAATGGTGTCACGCGCATCCTTGCGTATAATGCGTGTTTCGATAAAACCCATCTTCCTGAGCTGGGTTCATATAAATGGTGCGACATCATGGGACTTGCAGGTTACAAGCAGCATAATAAGAAAATTCCTGCCTCTGCCGAGTGTTCAAAATCTGGACGCTTAAAACGCGGGTATGGCGTTGAGCCTATCTATCGCTTATTAAGCGGAAAATGTAGTTACCGCGAAACTCATAACGGTTACTACGACGCGGTGGATGAACTTATGATTGTCAAAATGCTAGGTTATCCAATTGAGAAATACGATGAAGTGGAATTGAAATAATATCATTTAAAAAGTTATCCATATCTTAAAATTGTTACTCTTGCCTAACTTAGAGTTTGAGCGTTCAATATTGGTAACTGAACAGACTCTATATTATAGGAAGTCGGGCTAAGGCAGCAGCGAACCTGCGGGACAGTGAACCTGGGTTTTATTTTAGGAGGCTGCCTATGGACTCGTATAGCAAGGAAATAAGAAAAGTTGGGATAGTTACTATTATCTGGAATGTTTTACTATCTTTAATTAAGGTTGTGGCAGGTATATTGTCTAGCGCATCGTCCTTAATTAGCGATGGCATTCATAGCGCATCAGACGTTCTATCAACAGTGGTGGTCTTAATTGGGGCAAAACTATCTTCTAAATCCCCTGATAAAGAGCATCCATTCGGACATGAAAGGATGGAATCTATCGCATCTATCATCCTTGCGATGCTACTTGGAGGAACCTCATTCCTCCTAGGATATAGAGGTATCGTCTCTATTATCAACTATTCCAAAGGAATCGTTCCAACATCCAGCGGTTTTATATATCTTGCATTAGGCTCATCAATCGCTTCGATCGTTGTTAAATTTGTTATGTATCTTTATACGGTAAGAGTGGCGAAAAAGATTAATTCAACATCTCTTAAAGCGGATGCTTACCATCATTTATCTGATTCCTTGTCATCTATTGGTTCTGTGCTAGGAATTGCCGGCCTTATGATCGGCGGAAATTGGTCGATACTGGATCCAATTGCCTCAATCATCATTGCTCTATTCATCTTGAAGGTCGCCTTTGATATAGCAAAAGCGGCGGTTAATGAGGTTGTTGATCATTCCGCTCCAGAGGAATTCGAAAAAGAGATTAGAAACATTACAACTTCCACCAAAGGTGTATTGAATATCAATTCTCTTAAAACCAGGCAATTCGGCAACAAATTCTATGTCGAGCTCGAGATTGCTGTTGATGGTTCGATAACTGTTGAAGAAGGGCACAATATCGCAAAATCTGTCCATGATAAAATAGAAAGCAATTTCTCCAACATAAAACACTGCATGGTACATGTGGATCCTGCTAAATAATGCTCATCTATATTTATATATAAATAATCGCTTTCCGTTGCTATAATAGCGGATAATGAAGGACCTATTCATATCACGCAAAACGATGTTTGTCTCCCTTGGTCTGCTCCTTGGGGGTTTGCTTTGCTGCATTTTGACCGCTTTCGTTTCCAATCTCCAGGACGTTCTTGAACTGAGATTAATCCTGATGTCGCTTCTAGCCACGATTTGGATCGTTGACCTCGGAAGAAAAATCACCCATAGGCACATCAGGAACTACGCGTATTTCGTCGGCATACTGATCGTGTTCTGGATTGTCGTTCGATATTCTAAATATCGGGCCACCTATGGCCTTGATGTCCTCGCGAAATACTGCTGGTATCTGTTCTATGTCCCAATCGTCTTGATTCCGCTCTTCTTGTTTTATTCTTCCCTTTATTTCGGCAAAAACGACAACATTCGCGTCTCAAAGTGGTGGCAGCTATCGGGGCTAGGAGCTTTGATGCTAATCGTTTTGGTTTTAACCAACGATCTCCATCATCTTGTTTTCGTCTTTACTGGCGGAAACCCAAATGCGAATTACCGATATAACTATATTTTCTATTTGATAGTCGTTTGGAACGCTTTCTTCCTGATTGGGACTCTAGTCAATGCATTTAGACACGTTACCAATAGCGCATATAAGAAATTATGGTTCATCCCATTCGTGTTCCTCTCTATAGGAAGCCTTTATCTTCTCTACCTATCATTGGGCAATACCGTTTCATGGTTTTTGACTTTCTCAGAGATGTATTGGGTCATGATCATTACATTCTTTGAATCGCTATGCGCAATTAAGTTCATTCCAACCAGTGTTGGCTATGAGGATTATTTTGATAAATCATCGATTAATACGATTATCTTAGACAGGAATAATCAACCGGTCTTCACTTCGAATCAAAAGGAAATCCCGTATGATGTTATAGTGTCATCCTTAGATAAACCTGTTTTCATCGGAGAAGACATAAGAATTAATTCACACCCTATTAGAGGAGGACATGTTGTCTTTTCCGAAGACTTAACCTCGCTCAACAAAGCTAAGCACAGGATGGAGAAATATAATTCTCAGTTATTTGAGCATAACGAATTGCTCAAGTCGGAGAACGAATTGCTCGCAAAAGAAGCGGGAATCAAAGTCAATGAGGAAATCTATAGCAAGATCTTTGATTTTATCCGCAACGAATACGACACGGTCACAACAATCATTAAAGATTTGACTCCTGATGACCCTCAGTTTTTCTCTAAAATCAAGACACTAAACGTCTATGATTCGTATATTAAACGTATCTCTAACCTCATTCTTCTTGAAGAAAGAAACCAGTACCTTTCATTGATGGATCTTGAATACTCCTTAAACGAGACATTTGAGTATCTAAACATCAAAGGCATCGCCTCATCCTTCAAGATTTCTCTTCCTGACGCGTTTATCGATTCGTCCACTTTAGTGGAATTCTATCATGATATCTGGACTATCGTCTCTCAGTCTTTAGATGCCCTAGATTCCATTTTCGTCACCATCAATGTTAATGGGGATGAGGCAGGAATCAGGATTATGGTGGAGAATGAATCTTCTCCATATGCCAATCCTAAATACACCAGATTAGAGGATGGTGGAATCGTTTATTCATACACGGCGAAAGGAGTGGTTCAGCATGCGTAATCTCGGCTATCCTGGTTCCAGCGCTCCTTTCGTTTTTGCTCTGGTATCAGCAATTCTCATTAACGCGTGCATGTATTCCTTCATCCGCTCATTCGTGATGGGCTACAAAAAGAGGGTTAGATATATCTCGTTCTTTGCCTTTATCCCATCGCTTTTTAACTTCTCGGTCTCCGCGATTGCATCTCTTTCTAATAAATTTATTATTCCATCGTTCTCTTGGGTGCTTGGAATACCGAATTGGGTATTGTGTTTAAGCATGACTGTTGTCGCTGTGGCTCTATGCATAGTCCACAATTACATCCGCTACGAGAAATACAATCTCATTTCCCGCAACTCAATCAAAGAGGCTATCGACAGATTGCCAATGGGAATATCGATCTACAACCATTCAGGCGTTCTTTTGTTAACGAATCGCACAATGAACGACATCGCCTTTACCTTGCTTGGAGATGAGGTGAAGAACGCTTTCGTATTTGAGCAATGCTTAGAAGAGAAGAGAATAGTGGAGGAATCGGATACGATTTTGTACATCAACGACGCCTATTGGATTTTCCAAAAAAGAGAAATAACCCTATCCCATGGAGCATCAGCCTATGAGATGATTGCCACCAACATCACCGAAGAATACAAAATCAACCTTACTCTTCGCGAAGAAAGCGTGGTTCTTTCTAAATATAACCAAGACCTAAGAAGATACCGCAATAACATAGTTAAGGTCACCGCGGATGAGGAAATCCTCAACGCTAAAATCAAAATCCACGATGAGCTTGGAGAATTGCTGCTTGTCACCAAAAACATGCAGGAAAACGCAACAAGCGCCGAAAAAGAATCGCTCATCAGATCTTGGGATACAACATATAAGCAGCTAAGGAACTACGAGGCTCAAGAAGAAACCGTATCCTTTATCGACGACATCAAGGAAGCGGCATCATCAATCGGAGTAAGCATCATAACGTATGGAGAAATCCCAAATCTCCCAATCATCAACACGATGATCCACGAATGCCTCACAAACACCATAAAACACGGAAAAGGAAATGAGATGACCATTACCTCATCTATAGATGGTAGATATTTCATCTTAAGTTGCTCCAATAACGGAGAACTTGCTAAAACGTATAAATTCAAAGGCGGACTTAAATCTCTACAGGACCTCGCTGAGAAATACGACGGAAAACTAGAGATTGTTAAAGGCGATAGATTTACCATACAATTAAGCATACCTAAGGAGAGAATGGGGTAATGGAAAAGATCAACGTGATGATAGTCGAAGACCAGGCAATGCCTAGAGCCTTGTTTGAGATGTATATCAAATCAAACGAGAAATATAACCTTGTTGCTTCAATCGACAACGCTAATGTAGCGGATATTTACTGCATGAAGAATGGCGTTGACCTCATCCTTATGGATGTCATAACAAAAGGCGGTGCATCTGGACTTGAAGCGAGCGAAAAGATCAAGTCAATGTACCCAGATACCAAGATCATCATCGTAACCTCGATGCCGGAGCATAGCTTCATCCAAAAAGCTAAGGATATCGGAATCGAAGGATTCTGGTACAAAGAACTGAACGAGATGGCTATTATGGACGTTGTTGAAAGGGTTGTTGCAGGGGAGCGTGTATACCCATCGTCCACCCCGAAAGTTCAGATTGGATTGTGCACATCCGATGACTTTACAGAAAGGGAACTCGAAGTCCTTAGATGCATAGTCAAAGGATATACCGATAAGGAAATAGCATCCGAGCTTTATCTCTCGGTTGAAACGATTCATTCCAAAATCAAAGACCTCTTGTCTAAGACCGGTTATAAATCCCGAACCCGTTTAGCCGTTGCGTTGATGGGCAGTGGATTGATCATCGATGACTACCAGATAAAGTAAATAAACATAAATACCCCAATATTGGGGTTTTCTTTTTTTTTTTTTTTGTAAAATAATATGTGGTTATCAAAAAGGCATAACGAAAGGAAACTACCAAAATGAAGAAAACAAAGATTACATTGGCAGTCGCTCTCCTCTCTGTTGCAATGCTTGCAGCATGTGGCGGAAAGGGAGACAAGAGCAGCAAACCTGCCAGCGAAAATACAGAATCCTCAGTCCCTGCACCTGGTTCATCTGAATCTTCAGCTCCTGCTGTTGAATCATCATCAGAGGCACACGTCCACTCATTCGGCGGATGGACTACAACTAAGGAAGCAACCCATACAGCTGAGGGCGAAGAACAAAGAGTCTGCGCTTGCGGCGAAAAGGAAACTAGAACAGTTGCAAAGACAACAGATCATGAATTCGGCGCTTGGACAGTAAAGACAGCAGCAACTCACACAAAAGAAGGCGTTGAAGAAAGAGCATGCGCTTGCGGCGAAAAGGAAACTAGACCAATCGCCAAGACAACCGCTCACGAATTCGGCGGATGGACAACAGCATCACAGGAAACATGCACAACCGCTGAAGTTCTTCAGAGAACCTGCGCTTGCGGAGAAACCGAAACTAAAGATGGCAAGCCAGCAACAGGCCATGACCTTTGGAGCGATTGGAGATATGACGCCAATAATCACTGGCACGGATGCAAGTACGATGCTACCGAGCAGCTAGACAAGGGAGAACACGTTTACGACAGGACAGTTCTAACAGAAGAATATTTAAAATCGACAGCAACGCCAACATCCGGAAATTCATACAGTATGTCATGTGTTTGCGGAAAAGCAGGTACAAGTACCTATAATGACTGGAATTATGTAAAGGTCAAGAGCTATACATGGATCAAAGAGCCAACTGTTGATGAATCCGGTATTATTAAATGCTCATATGACAATTTCAAAGATTATACATTCCAGATCCCTGAATTAGGCAACACACTTTTCTGGAAAGCTGAAGAAGTTAAAATCCCTGGCGGAACAACCATGAATTACACATATAGCAATACTAAAGTTGCTGTTATGAGTTCGAATAACTGGGCTAAATCTAACTACGATTCAAAGATCACGGAAACATCACAGGCAAGTCTCGCCTATTTCTTAGCGTATGCTGGAACTCCACAAGGCGCATTCGGAACAATTGGCCTAAGTTACACAACGACCACAATGGATCCAGTAGAAGCTGTCTTCGAAAATGGTTACTGCGCTGAAACAGGCGAAGAAACATTCCGTTTCGTCATTGAAGACGTGTTGACAATCACAGATAGGGGAACACTTGTCAGTGGAAAAGTCTTAGGCGCATCAGTCTCTGTTGGCGACAAAATCACATACTACGAATACGGAACTAATAATGTGGTCGAATATACAGTTTCAAGAATTGAGGCATTCCAGAAGGCTCTTGACACTGCTCTCCCAGGATCAAACGTTGGAATCTACTTTGAGGAAAATCCTGAAAGAGCATCAATCGTAAGAGGAAGCTTACTCGCTGACCCAGCAGGCAATTGGACAAAGACATCAAGCGTTACTGGCAAAGTCTATTTGAACAATCAAAGACATACTCCGATTTCTAATGGCTTCAGACCTCAGGTTGCATGGAGCCATGTTGGCGATACCTCCCAGTTAACGTTCCCAACCGGCCTTGATCTCATTATGCCAGGCGGAAATGCTGATAACATCACAATCAACCTTTTGACTCCACAGTACATCTTTGGCGGACTTGGTGAATACGCTATTACCGAAGGCGGAAAGAAGATTGGATATGTTGTCCTTGGAGATTATGAAGGAAAGACTGGTGAATACTTTGAAACAATCACAGTCCAGGCTAAGTCAAAAGGAACGGACACAACAACTGCTAAATACACAGTTACTGAAGGACACTTCTTTGCTGAAGACGGCAAGACATATGAAGATCCATTAATGAAAACAGCATTAGCAGTCAAGAAATATGAATTATTTGTCGGTGTCACAGGCTGCGGTACAATCGCAGGTAGAGGAACTTACCTAACATGCGCATCAAATAACATCTACGAAAAAGACTCTAGCGGATGGAAAGCAAGCGGAAGCGTTGAAATGAACGACAGTTACACCGGCAAAATGATGGCGACCGTTGAATTCGTCGATGCAGACGGCGTCCTGACATCATCACAGCACGCTATCACAGGTACAGAGAAAAAGTCAGACGGCACATACTCATTCCTTATGAGAGGACTCGAAAGGGATGCTGCAGAAAACGCTGTCAGAATGTACGTCGAAGCCTAATCGAACATACAAAAATAGAGGTTCTTGCTAAAAGAGCCTCTTTTTCTATGGTTTTGCTACATTGGCCAAGGAACCAACCTCAATAGGAGGATGAAGACTGTCATACCAATAACAAGGGATAGTATTGTGTTTTTCTTCCAAACATGAATCAATGCAGTTGTGGTGACCCCAAGTAGCATAGGGACTATAGACCCAGTATATCCCCAATCTGTGTCCTTTATGCAGTGCATAACTAGTATCGGCATCATCGCAAAAGGAAGGGCCTTGCTTAGATAATCAAGCCAGGAAGGAGTCTTTCCACCCCTGAAGATGAGGAGCGGGAAGAATCTTAAGGCAATTGTGACGCCTGACATGATTAGGATAGCTAGAAGGCCATAAAGTTCTTTACTCATCTATTGCCTCCTTTCTCATTCCGGATTCAATCTTGCGTCTAAAGATAAACAAAAGAAGGATCGAGGATGCGATCGCCGGGAATATGAAATTGGATTTGAATATGAGATAAGAGATCAAAGCGCATAAAGACCCGATTAGGCCTGCTAATCTAGGATTCTCTTTCTTTCTAAGCTGATCAACAAGAATTACGACGAACAACGCGGTCATGATGAAATCAACCCCGGTGAAGTCTAATGGCAAAGAGCCAAGCAATGCACCTAAAGTGCTACCGATGATCCAATAAGAGTAATTGAGTCCAGCAAGCCAGAGGTCGTGCTTCCTTGTGTCTTCTCTAGAAGGAAGGGAATTGGCGACCAAAATGGAATAAGTCTCATCAGGCAACGCCATAAAGAAGAGAGCTTTCTCATACCATTTCCATGAAGCGGTGTGCTTAATGAAAGATAACCCATAGAATGCATATCTTATATTTATTAATATAGACATGAAGAAAATGGTGAGGAGTGTTGCACTTTGAGAGATAAGGTCCGCGAGGACATATTCACCTGCTCCAGCGAATATCATCAAGCTTGCAAAAGAAGAGTAGAGGAAGTGATATCCGTTAGTGGCCATGATGACCCCAAACCCGATTCCGAGAACGATATATTCTATGAGTACTGGAACGCTTCTTTTAAATGCCAGTTTGAAATCCTTCATAAGTGGTTGCATTGTACTATTGGCCATATAAATGTCAAATGTAGTTTAACAACGATGAAAAGTCCCTCGGAATGGTTCCTTGGGCCAGTCGGACGCCTCCTCCCCATGAGGCCGCACCCCTTGACTTTGTCAGGGCCTCAGGGTACTATAATGATGTTCTTTGACTTCTACCGGCATTCGCTGGCAGAAGTTTTTTATTACTTCTTACGAAGCAA
>JAKSVD010000100.1 GCA_024408305.1 Bacilli bacterium
AAATAATGAAGATAAGCGAGCTAGAAGAGGAAAATAGGCCTCGAGAAAAGGCAAAAAGAAAAGGAATAAGAAACCTCACAAACCAAGAACTCTTAGCAATTATCATCGGATCTGGAACACGAGGAATATCCGCTTTAGATATCGGCGACAAAATGATTCAAACTTTCCACACATTGAGGAACATGTCTGGACTTGGAATGGAACAATTTGAAGAGTTCGAGGGGATATCTTCTGTTAGGGCTCAGAAGTTTGAGGCAATTTTCGAGCTGCAAAGAAGATGCCTAGAGGAAAAACGATCTGAAACTTATGAAAACTCGGAAAACTTATACAATCTGTATAAAGATAGGGTTCATTTGTTAAACGACGAAGAAATAATCGCCATTTTCTATAGTCCAAAATTCCAGTTCCAAAAAGAGATTAACATCACTCAATTCGGCACCTTAAAAGTAGGGGTTAACATCAGACATTTGATCAAGACCATGTTCCAACTTGGAAGCAAGTATTTAGTCATCATGCACAATCATTTAGGAGATAATAAAGAACCGTCCCAAAACGATCTCATGGCAACAATGAAGATAAGCAAGAGGTTAAGTGATTTAGGACTCTGTCTACTTGATTCGATGGTGGTAAGCGAAAGCGGCTATTATTCCTTCAAAGAAGAGGGATTTTTGAACTAATTCCTTTCTTTTAGAAAAAATGTTGATATTTTTCTTCCCAATTGGGGTAGTTTTGTATATATTATTCACGTTGTCGCCCTCCTTAGGGCCTCAACCGCATTAAAACGGCAACTAACTAAGAGTTAAATCTTGGCCGTATCGAGCGAGTCATAAGCGAAAAGAAAAAGGAGGAACAAACATGTACGCTATCGTAGTTACTGGTGGTAAGCAGGTTAAGGTTTCAGTCGGAGACAAGGTCTACGTCGAGAAGCTCAACGCTGAACCAGGTAGCGAAGTTGTTCTCGACAAGGTCGTTTTCGTCGGCGGAGAAAAAGCAGTTGTTGGCAACCCTTATGTTGCTGGCGCTACAGTCAACGCTAAAGTCGAAAAGCACGGACTTGAAAAGAAGATCGTCGTCTACAAGTACAAAGCAAAACACAACGAGCGCAAGAAACAGGGTCACAGACAGCCATATACTTGCCTCGTCATCGAATCCATCAACGCCTAATGATCAAGGTAACAGTCACTTCAAAGAATAATAAGTTCCACAGCATCAAATGCTCAGGACACGCTAATCACGGAAAGTACGGACAAGATATTGTCTGTGCAGCAGTGTCAGGCATCGTCCCAGGAGGATTTGAGGCATTAAGAGATGGAGAAAACAATTATTCAGTTGTAGTGGAAGATGGATACGTGATGCTCACTTCATTAAATGATATGAGCGAACACGACTTAACGGTGATTGAAACAATCACTGCTCAAATTGAAGGCATAGCGAGATCCTATCCGGATAACGTGAGCCTAGAAAGGAAGAACGACAAATGAAATTTATCATTAATCTTCAGCGCTTCGCTTCCAAAAAGGGTGTTTCATCCACAAAGAACGGACGTGATTCAGCTGGTCGTCGTCTTGGAGCCAAAGTTGGTGATGGACAGCATGTTTTAGCAGGCAATATCTTATATCGTCAGAGAGGAACAAAGATTCGTCCAGGAGCTAACTGCAAGATCGGCGGAGATGACACAATCTACACATTAATCGATGGATATGTCAAATTCGAGAGAGTTGGCAAGAACGGCAAGCGTGTTTCTGTCTATGCAGAACGTGCTTAATCTAAGCGACTAATCATATCAGCGGTCTCATAATGAGGCCGCTTTTCTTTATATATTTATATAAATAAGATGAGTGACATAAATAGATTTCAATTATTTGTCTTAAAGTCACTGGCTTATATTAAAAAAGCGGGGCGTTTGTATAAAATACAAAAAAGGAGGTGTCATTCATGAAGAAGACAAATCTTGCGATAACAATCATATCAATCATGGCATTAGCCTCATGCCATAAACCACAACATACGCCATCAACAACATTCTCAAATGCTGATGAAAAATATCATTTTAGAGGCTGCAAGGCTTGTGATGATTTCCATTTCCAGGAGGAACACAACTGGGTAAAGGGAAAGGAAGAAGAAGCAACCTGCACAAAAGAAGGAATAACCGTATATACATGTGAATGCGGAGCCCGCAAAGAAGATAAGACAGAACCATTAGGTCATATACCTGGAGAAACCTATTATATCGACGCTAATGGACACCACACAGTTTGTTCTAGACCTGGTTGCTATCAAAGCACAAAAGAAGGCGCACACGATTTCAAGGTGATAGACGAAAAGAAACCAACATGCGAGGAAGATGGCCTTAAAACATTCGAGTGTGAATGTGGATTGAAAAAGACCGAAACCATTGAGAAAACAGGCCACACTCCATCTACAGATTGGACCGCTAATAGCCAAATCCATCAAAAAACATGCAAAACATGCGGCAAAGTAATCGAAAGTGGAGTTCATGACTTCAACGTCCAAGAAAAAGAATCAACATGCACGGAAGATGGATATAGACACTTAGAATGTTCAGTTTGCGGATACAAGTCCTCATCAACCATTTCCGCAAAAGGACACGATATCTCAACAACTTGGGTAAAGAATGAAGAAGGTCACTATAAAACCTGTTCAAGATGCGATGAACATTTTGAAGCATCAGCCCATAACTATGTAAATGTTGAAACTAAAGATGCAACCTGCACTGAAGAAGGCTACATCAAGAAAGAATGCAAGGATTGCAAATTCGAAAAGATCGAAACAATCTCAAAGGTTGCCCACACTCCAGGCGAATATATCGATGATGGCGACTACCACATAAAGAAGTGTACAGTCTGCGAAGCAGTCCTTGAAACAAAAGCTCATGAATATGTAAACGACCACAAGGATGCAACATGCACGGAAAGCGGCTTTAGCAAAACAACCTGCACACATTGTGGGCATGCCCTTGTTGATACAGTTCAAGATCCATTAGGCCACGTCTTTGAATACGAATCTCTCGATGCTGATTCCCATACAGCAACTTGTTCCCGCTGCGGAGAAACTTCTAATGAAACTCATACATTCGAGACAAGAGAAGTAGCTGCAACAGTTTCAAATTGCGCTCAGACAATCAAAGAATGCACCGTTTGTGATTACGAGGAAATCACTTATACAGGCGCCCACTTCGGAGGACATCAAGTCACCGCAAACGATCAACCTGTAGAAATTGACGAACAAAAATGTGGAACGGTTTGCAAGATTCCTGGTTGTAATTACGTCTTTACCCAAAAAAATCACTACTTCGCAACCAAGAAAATATTATCATATCCAGAAGGTGATCAGCCGGGAACTGAGGCCGCTGCATGCGTATATTGTTTTAAAACTCGTGAAATAACTGAATTTACCGGAACGAAAGTCGATCAAATCACAGTCACAATGCCAGTTATGCCAAGTGCAGGAATTACGCTTCAGGATTTCTGGTCATACACGGTTGAAGAAGATGTCGCCATGTATGCATCAACAAACGACGGAAAAAGAATACTTGGGTTGGCCATCGAGTTTGGAGATGAAACATTCTACAATTTCAACCACAGCATGGACACAGTGATAACCGAAGAGCAAATAGCAAGCGGTTATACCTTATATTTCTACTTCAAAAATAGTTCTGATACATATTGGGAATGGGATAATGAAAACCTTAAACCAGCAATTGAGGTTGTCCTCAATGGCCAATATCGAGGAACCGTCAATAAGTCTACTAACAAGATGAGTGGATACTGGACATTCACCGTAACAGTTGCTTAAACGAAACGAAGGCAGGTTTGAAACACAGCCTGTTTTCTTTTGCTTTTTAGTAGTTTTTTAGCAAGCTTATTGAAAATACGTGAAGGATTTCTATAATTGAATATATGGACCTAAAACAATTTACAGATGAAGAATATTTAAGCAAATCCGCTTTAATCAAGAAACTTGGAATAAGCATCATTGACCCTTATTGGAACATCATCAGTGCTTATAGAAAAGAGAATACCGTCCAGCTTCCTGGTCTTAAGACCATGACAGGACGCCCTTTTACGGTTGTGTTAACGCCTGCTATCAAAGATAGAATCGAAGCGATCTCCTTCAAAATCAATGACCTCGCAGAAAAACTTGGCAACTTCAAAGACTTAATCGAGGCGTCCCAGGCAAAGAAAGCGTGTTTAAGCATCATCGCTAACGACATAAAGGTCGCAACCAATAACCCAATCTCCGATATGTCCATTAGAGCATTGGTTTCAGGAACCTATCACGAAAGCAATCCAGCACACAAAGAAGTGGTTAGCCATTTCGATGCGGTCTCATATTTCGGAGAGAAGCAGACCGGAGATGTTGATGACAACACCCTAAGCGAAATCTATTCCAAATGCATGGAACCAGATTTAGTTACCCAGTTCTATAGAACAAAGGACTTTGATAACTCCCTATCGCGAATCCAGTATTCCGCAAACCCAATTTATCCATATTGCCCAGCTAGCTTTATCGAGATGTTCATGACAAACTTCGAGAAGTGGGCAATCAATGGAAACGGGCAGACAGTTCTAAAAGCGATAATCTCTGCTTATTACATCGATAGAATCAAACCATTCAATAGAATGAATGCCTCAGCCGCAGTCTTATTCGCAAAATGGATGGTTGCCGCCAATTCATTGAACAATTACGCATTCTACGCACCATTAGAATGTTTAGTAACAAGATCCTCAAATGGATCTGAAGCAGCGCACGAAAACGTTCAGAAGACAGGCGACTTCACATATTTCTTAGACTGGGCCTTAAAAACGCTCAACATCAAACTCGATGAAGCAACTAAGAAAGTGAACGAATCTCGACTAGCTGCCTATGTTCAGGAAGAAAAAATCATCCCTGAATACAAAATCGAACCAGAACCAACTCCAGAGCCAACTAAAGTTGAGGAAGCAAAAGAAGAACCTGCTCCAGCAATTGTTGAAGAGCCAAAGAGAGAAATCATCGCTGAACCAGAGCCGATAATTGAAGAAGTTCCAACCCCAGTTGTAGTTGAAGAGCCTAAGCCAATTGTTGAAGAGCCTAAGCCAACTCCAAAACCAGTTAAGAAACAAAGCGATGTTGAAGTGCTAAATCCGGATGAAATTAGAACTCCATCCTTCCAAAGCGCACCCTCACTTACTGACAAAGAAGTAAAAGAGTATATAATCTATCTCATGGAAACCGAGCCTGATCTCAATAAGAAACAGGCAGCCTTCTATGCAACACACTGTACCGAAGGTAGGTATTACACAATCCAGCAGTTCAAAGCCCACGCCAAATGCGTTTATGAAACAGCAAGAACCAGCATGGATAAACTTGCAGCCAAAGGTTTCTATAAGAAATGCCAAATCAAGAATAAATTCGTTTACACACCAGTAAAGAAAAGGAGATAAACCATGATATTAGCAAGCTCAATCGGAGAAAATCCAATATTCATTATCCTCATCCTCTTAGCCTTCTTCGGCGCAATCGTCGGACTCGTAATCTTCTTAAAGAAGAAAGTTACAATCTTCAAAGATGACGTCGAAGTCAAAACAGATAAGGAAATCGCAGAAGAAGAACTCAACCGCGTTTTAGTCGATATCGAAGAAGAAGCAAAGAAGTCAGACGATGACATCGATGAAATCTCTCATGAAGACGATACACTAGCTAGACAATTAGGCGAGATCGACGATCCAGAAGCAATCAAGGCAATGGAAGAATACGCTCGTGAACACCAGGAAGAAGAAGGAGACGCCGAATAAGAGATGGCAACATCCTTATACGTCCACATCCCATTCTGTCAGAAAATTTGCAGCTATTGCGACTTTTCTAAAGTCCTCTTTAATCAAAAGTGGGCTTTTTCTTATATCGAAGCCCTAATTAAGGAAATCGATGGATAC
>JAKSVD010000101.1 GCA_024408305.1 Bacilli bacterium
ACATTGTTTAAATGCTTATAAATGCGCAAAAATAAAAACAAACCTTTCTTCCTATTTCCTTTCGTACTTGTAGTATGGAAAAATTTGTTTTGTTGAACAAGCCAATTTTGCGATTTATATAAAGCATTTGTACGAATACGTGCCAAAAGCACGCATGTGCGTCAAATTTCGTAGTTCTTATCGTATCCGATCGCCTTGATGCCAGAATCTAATTTGTTAAGCATGAGGACGTATTTTAAAGGGTTGAATCGTTTGTCTGACATAACCAAGTAATTTTTCTCGTTACATGTAAATGACATGCGTCTTCCGCCGATTGGAGATGCAACGGTTATGGAGTTAACTGCGAAATGGTGGTTGCCAAAAATCATTTCCTTGTCGGTTAATGTGAGATCCATTTGGGAGATGAGTTTTCTCTTTTTGTATAGCTCAATCTCATAGAGTCTGACGTTCTTGTCAGAGAAAATGACTTTGCCTGGCTGAGGAACGTAATTCCTAGTCCACTCCCTTTGCATGTCGTACCATTCAATCAAGCGAGTAAACTTAAATGCCGAATTATCCGATTTGATATGTAAATCCTCGGTGAATTCCACTTTTAATCCGCAATCGAGGCAAGTAATGAAATTGCCGTCAGAGTGGAGTTTAGAAACGGAACCG
This sequence comes from Bacilli bacterium, assembly GCA_024408305.1. Lineage (GTDB taxonomy): Bacteria > Bacillota_I > Bacilli_A > RFN20 > CAG-826 > UBA4951. The sequence goes on from JAKSVD010000101.1 coordinate 655, forward strand.
CAAACGGGGCAAACATGTAACATATTTTCAAGATACATCGCTCTTTTATTGGATTTATAAAGGTTGCCTGATTCTGAGTCATATACCCTTATGGTTTCTTTGATGATGTTTAAAAGCTCTGCGTCAGACATCTTTTGATATTCTTCAACCTCTAAACGACGCACCACTTCTCCGGAAAATTTTCCCTTTCTTCTTTCTGCAAAGAAACGAGGCATGACGCCGTTTCCTCCTTTGAGGTTGTATAAAAGAACAGGGAGTTTTAATTTCCTTATAAGTTTTGCAGTAGCTTCTTCAATAGGGAACTGGAATTCCGCATAGGTTCTATTGCCTTCGGGGAAGAGAGCAATATTTCCGCCTTCTTTAGCCACTTTCATCATATCTAAAACATTCTGAATATCAGACATACCCTTCTTTTTTGGGAGAGGTGAAAAGGTATGTTTTAAAAATTTAGATGTAGAACCGTTCGACATTAAGGTATCGGTTGCGACGATATATACTGGTCTATTGAATGACAAGTACATAATAATCGGGTCAAGGTCTGTTTGATGGTTTGAAAGAATCAAAACATTCTCGTCTTTCTTAAGCTTTGTCTTTTTAATCTTGCAGCCTATTGCAAACCAATTGACCACCATCATTGGAAAATGAAAAAGAGCATGATAGAAAGCATGCCTTCTAAACACGATCTTGTTTCTAGTTTTGCTCATTAACTACCTCTTTTACTGCTTTCTTTTTGAAAATCGCTTTTCTAAACAGGAAGACGGTATAGCCGATAAATAGTGCTAAGAATATTCCAAGCGCAATAAGGGAATTGGTTAGTGATTTACCTGCAAAACCAAGTAATAAAAGCAACGGTGCTGCCGAAATCATTGCGATTACCTGAGATAAAACGTATAGATTTGCGGTTGGTGTTTCAAGGTTTGGATCCACTTCTCTAAGCAAGATCATGCCGTTTGATGCGGTTCCTGTGTATGTTGCAAAATGCATAACAAATGCCTCGTGCTCAAAGCCTTTGAAGCAATGTCTTGTGACAAATCTAATATAGACATATGAAGCGAATGCGCCAACGACACATAAGATAATTATTGGGACGATATAGTTAACAACATCTTTGATTTCGATTGCGGCTACCCCTGCGACGACCATGACATCGAATGCAAAGCCAGAGATTCTATCCATCTGATAATTGTTGATGTAGTTTCTATGAACGAGTTTAGCCTTCTGAAGTCCTTTCAAGACTGCCTTCACGCCCATAGCAGCGAAGACGCCCCACAAGAAGTTAAAGCCCCAAGCAAGGTTGTTTGTAAAATCAGAAAGTGCGCCAAGTCCACACATGAATCCGAATGAAACTGCATAAGCCAAGAGAACTAAACCGACCTGAACAGAGAACTTATCAATTGATTCAGATGATGGAATTTCATTTGATTCAGCATAAATTTCTTCTTGTTTAACGGCACCCTCTATCTTTGTAAGCTTGCCTGCACGTCTTTTTATATTGATATAGCCAACGCCGACAACCGAGGCGACGATAAAACCAATTGAGGCGATTGCAAGGCCAACAGAACCGTTACCTGCGAATAAGGTAGGGTAGTCATTCGTGTAATTGATGTCCCATGCTAAGGCGTTGCCAGGGCCCTGACCATAGCCTAATGGAAGAATTAATCCCGATGCGTAAAAGCCATAGCCTAACAACGACATAATGATTGTAATTCCGAGACCAAGGAATGCCTGAAGCATATAGGTACCGCCAGTTAGTAATCCGGTTTCCACCACTTTAATCTTTCCTGCTTTTGTCGTGGCTTTAGATGTTTTTAGAGTCATTGCAACAAAGCCCAAACCAAGTCCATGGTACGTTAGGACTTGCATGAAGTGCTTATCGACAAACTGTCCACCATCGATAACGACGCCACACTGATTAAAAATGACGCTAACAACTAAAAGTATGCATCCTCCAATCAATGCCGATGGAATAAGTGATTTCTTAAGGAATGAGACTGAATTCCTTATCATATTGCCTAAAAATAAAGATATAACGACTAAGCCAATTTGAACCAAAGGTCCCCAGACGGCTCCATAGTTGGCTAAACTAAAATTCCAAGCTCCTGTCATAAAGGTTTTCTCCTGCCCCTAACTTTATCCAATAGATTTGATTTTGTACATACAAAATGTAATTTGTATAATAATTATCATATGAAGAAAGAAGATGTTTCCGTCCAAGAAGACGAAGAACTAGAACTAGAAGAATCATTCTTTTCAAAGTCAAAAAGGGCCGCGATGAACGGGTGGAATAGATTGAAATTCGTATTCAGCGCTATTTTGTTGTTGGCCACATTTACATTCTCGCTAATTGGCTTGTTATTTAAAGTAATTAAAGGTGGATTTACCACATCAACAATCATACTGGCCGTAGCAACAAGCATGTATTTAGTCGTGCTCCTTTTATACTGGATTCTTCTTAAGGCTAGGTTAAAAGGGAAGGACGATTGGGCATTAAAGGAAGCAGTCTACAACACCAAATACTTTATAAAAATAATAAAAGTTGCCGTCCCTATAATCCTTCTTTTCAACCTAATTGGAAAGCCGTTATATGACTATTTCGTTATTTTCTTTTCGGGCTTCTCCATTATCTTTGGTCTAACTTCTTTTGCGTTTGCTACATTCAAGATGGTAAGACGCATCAAAAATAGAAAAATCCGCAAAGAAAAGCACATTAAACGAAATAATAAAAAGTGATAAGTAAGATGCATTTTGGTCGAAAGGACACGCTTTTACATACGATTTCTGTTGCCAAAATCTACCAAAAATCCTAATATATGGGTGTGGATGAGGAGTAGCTTACTCGATTGATTCCGTCATCACAAGTTAACAAACTTCGGGATCAATAATCTAAATGATTTAGCAAGATCACCACTAACGTAAGTTGGTGGTTTTTATTTAGGAAATACCTTCTTACTAAGGATTTTACGAAAGGAGGTATTATCATGATTAAAACAATATTATTCGTAATCTCCATCGCAGCCATTTTAATAACACTTGGCATGCTCATAATGTCGACGGGAAAGAAAAACGCAGGGAAGAATAGGAGCCTTGCCGTTGTTGCCTCAACCGGGCTATCTATCTCAGTATTATTTGGCCTTTTAGTACCAGGATCTTTTCATCAGGTCGAGGCGGGAACATATGCCGTTGTGAAAGAAGTCGGCAAAATTGTGGATGTAAGAACACCAGGAACATATTTTGATTTCTATATGTTCAGGACCTATGAAACATACGATGCAACTGTTCAGCAGGTAAAAATCACCACTTCTGCTTATTCAAAAGACGGCCAGACAATGGACCTAGAGGTTTATCTTCAATATCAAATCCAATTAGATAAACTCATTATTAAAGATGCCAACGGCAAAATTATTCAAACAGAGGGTATTGCAGGAAAATATGTAACTCTGAATTCTCTCCAAGATCGAATTGAAACACAATGCATCGAAAAAACAAAGTCTGTTATGTCTAGCGCAGAGGCGATGGCAATTATCCAGAATCGTGCCACCTTCTCGGATTTGGTCTCAACAACCGTGAGAGACGCAATCGGTCCAGACTATTACGTCAATGTGCAGGATGTAGTGCTAACAAACATCGATTTCACGGATGAATTTGAAAAATCCGTGGAAGACAAGGTTGTGGCTGAACAGCAAAAACAGGCATCCATCACTAAGGCTGAAGCAGAATTAGAAGTCGCAAAAATCGAAGCACAAAAGAAGATTGAAGAAGCGAAAGGCAACGCTGAGGCACAATTAATTGCCGCTGAAGCTGCAGCAAAGGCAGCGACAGCCAAAATAATCGAATTGGCAAGGACTGAAGGCTACGAAATCGAGGAGACAACAAACTCTGAGGGAATAACAACTTACAAGATCATTATTCCATCAGGGCAAGAAGAGGGCTTTAAAAAACTCGTTCTAGAATATCTCGAATATCTTGCTTATCTAGAACAGTGGAACGGTGAACTACCAGATGTTGTTGCAGGTGATGACGCAATAAGCATAATCGTCCCTAATAACTAAACAATAAAGGCTGACCTATTGAATATAGAATCAGCCTTTTTCTATTAATGGAGCATCTGGCGGGAATCGAACCCGTACAACCAGCTTGGGAAGCTAGTGTTCTACCACTAAACTACAGATGCATAGAGCCCACATGGGGCTTGTGAGGAATTAATGCTTACGGATTCCACCACCGTTTTCGCCTTTTTTATGGACGAGAACAGTATTTTCTCCGTCTCCAAGCTGTTCAGCGTAAGCGATTGCTTCCTTCTGTGTCTTGAAGGTCTTGATAATTTTTGCTTTTCCGCCGTCTAACTTTGAGCCACCTGCAAGTGTGACTCTCCACATTGTCTTATCTTCTGTCTGTGAGACATGATAGACCTTTGTTGGTGCTGCTTTCTTAACTGGCATTGAAATATCCCCCTAAAACTTACCTTATTGTTATACAAAATGTCATTATATGCAAAGAAAAAACGCCCTATTCGGACGTTAAGTTCATCTGGTGGGTGCTAAGGGAATCGAACCCCTGACCTTCTGTACGTCAAACAGATGCTCTCCCAACTGAGCTAAACACCCAGATGTATATAAACGTTAACCTCTCGATCAACGCGAACGATATTATATGCAGTAGTTTCAGTTTCCACAAGACTAAATTTTAAAATTAGTTTCGAGAACATCGTTTAGTTATACGCAAAGAAAAGGGCACGCTCTTGAGCACGCCCAACTTACTTTTTTAATAAAAGCTTTCTTTTGCCATGATTTTTCCCACAATAGTAGAATTTGTCATCAACCATTAAGCCGTAATGTTTTTCCTTTGTTGTAAATCGTTTTTCCGTTGTTTTAATCGTTTTTCAGTTGAATATTGATAATTTGCCCATTTTTGAACAGAAAGCCAGTAGACTTATTTTTGTTAATTGTGGCAAAATCAATACAATAATTCCAAAGCCTATAGTCCCATTCAAAAATTGAATCTGGAGTTTTCTTTCACAACCACTTCCAGGGTGATCGGCCAAGGTTCCAACCACTTTTCATCATCGTTCTGAACATTTGTTTGACGTACAAGGTCGGCGGTTCAATCACGTCAGTACCCATCAGAAAGATAATTAAGTAGAAAAGTTTTTAAACTTTTTACTCTATTAATTAAGTTGTATAATAGAGCATTGAGGTAACTATATGAAAAAACTATTATCTACAATTTTATTAGGATTCATCGGAATATCTTTAT
>JAKSVD010000102.1 GCA_024408305.1 Bacilli bacterium
TATCGTTTAAGGCATCGAAGATTCTGATGATATCGATACCGTTTTTGATTGATTTTTCGACGAACTTTTCAACGACATCGTCAGCGTAGTGGCGATATCCAAGGATGTTCTGTCCTCTGAAAAGCATCTGAAGTTTTGTGTTCTTGCAAACCTTTCTGACTTTTCTCAATCTTTCCCATGGATCTTCGTCCAAGAATCTAAGGCAAGCATCAAATGTTGCGCCTCCCCAGATTTCGATTGCGTGATAGCCGACCTTGTCCATCTCCGCTAAACCAGCGAGGACTTCATCGGTAGTCATTCTTGTTGCAAAAAGCGACTGATGGCCGTCTCTTAAGGCGGTCTCTACAATTTTTACACCCATAATTTACCTTCTTTAATTATATTAATATGCGAGTTTTGAGCCATTTTTTGATTTTGACCCAAAATCGAAACCATTCTATCACATTTGTACGTGCTTGTGTGCGCATTTATGAAAATTTTTCAAAAGAAAAGAGGCCTTACTAGAAGACCTCATCATTCTTATTGATTAGATGTTTGTTGCGCTGACAGATAAGATTTTCTTATATGTTGTGCCTTTGATTGTGACATCGACGATATGAACGCCTTCCTCTGTGCTCCAGCCAGAGATCTGGTCAGCGGTTAATGCTGTTCCCTTTGTTGAGCAGGTACCATCTGTGTAGATGGTGTAGTAGCGGAGTCTACCGGCTGAGACACATGATTCAAGTGTAAATCCAGGTCTTGAGAATAAGCTTGTTGCATATCCTGCGATCTCTTTTGTCTTGTTAGAAAGGTTTGCGCCTGACTTAACATAAACATCAACATTATCACTGAGATTTGAAGCGTGTGCGACCATGTTTCCTAAATAATCGAATCCCATGTAGAATTCGCCACTATCTAGCTTTGTGATGATGTAGCCATCTCCGACTGTGTAAGTTCCGCTATAGGTGTCCATTGATGAAATCTCTCTAGCGAAATTGCCATCGCTCATAAATGATAAACTGACTTTGAGGTTATCACTCTGCCAAGAATAACCTACTGTGCTAACAAAATGTCCGTTATCGTCGACCTTGGTTTCTGTTGTGATGCCAGCCTGTCCGAGAAGGTTGTCGAGGAATGAGCAGCTTGTAAGTGCGGCACCGGAAAGGAAAAGGGTTCCTAATGCCAATAATTTCTTTGTATTTGTCATATCGTTCTCCTAAATATGCCCGTACTAAAGACTGGGCTTATGGCTCTAGTATATTTAGATAGAGGAAAATGTTATCAAAAATTGGAAGAATAAAGGAAACCAAGGACAAATATTTGAATTTTAAGATTCTAAAGAAAGTAGAATTTTCCCTTATATCCTTATTTATATATAAGGTATATTAACGATTTTAAAAGCATTGTTATAATAAAGGCATGGCAGCCTTATTTAAGAAAGCATTTGCTAGAGTCCTGATCGTCTTCATCGTCTTACCACTTGAGGTTGCGGTCATTTTCGGTTTGGTCATGCTAGCAGAAACGATAAGCAGATGGCTATACACCATCCTTTTAGGCTTGATGCTTGTCATCTATATCGGTTGTTTCTTTAGACTTGCCCTGAGAGACGAACCTCAGGAATGCAAAACCCCGTGGTGGGTTTGCCTAATACTCGTCCCTATATTTGGCCCAATCATTTATTTAACATTCTCCACCAAGCCAATTAGAAAAAAAGAACAGCAAATCCTTAAGAGAGCAGAGGAAAAGGCTTTGCCATACCTCCCATACGAAGAGCAGCAAATCTACATCGATACATTTATGTATGCTAGATATTTCAATTACCTAAGAAAGTTGACATATTTAACCGCAACAAAAGGAAATAGAATCAAATATTACAAGACAGGTGAATCCTGGTTCCCTGATTTATTTGAAGCGCTAGAATCGGCTAAAGAATTCATCTTCTTTGAATTTTTCATCATCGACCAAGGTGAAATCTGGGAACGAGTCCACGAAATTCTCAAGCGTAAAGCAAGCGAAGGAGTGGAAGTCCGTTTGTTGATGGATGACGTTGGCTGTGCTGGTTTATTCAAGGAAAACTACTATAAGGAACTTCAAAAAGAAGGAATCAAAGCGGATAAGTTCAACAAATTCTCTCCAATCCTATCCGGAATCTACAATAACCGTGACCACCGTAAGATAGTGGTCGTGGATCATAAATATGCATTCACAGGCGGCGCTAATGTCGCGGATGAATACGCTAATCTGATCTCAAGATTCGGCTATTGGAAAGATACGATGGTTAGAGTGGAAGGACCTGGCATCAATAACTTCATTGCCCTTTTCCTTTCAACCTATGATTTAGCTACAAAAACATCCTCTGATTATAAGACATACATGGATTATCAATACGAGACATATGATGAAGAAGGCTATGCCTTTATGTTCGGAGACAACGGAGGCCCATATGATTATGAGGCAGTTGGAGAACGCAATTACCTCAATATGATCAATGGGGCAAAGAAAGAGATATTTATCTCCACCCCATACTTAGTTCCAACAAGAAAGATAATGGACGCTTTAATCGAGGCTTCCGACCGTGGAGTAAATGTCACAATCATCTTCCCGTCAATCCCAGATAAGGCAATCGTCTTTAATGTTGGGCATCTAAACATCGAAAAATTGCTTAAAGCAGGTGTGCACGTATATTCCTATACCCCAGGCTTTAACCATATGAAGACCGTTTTGGTAGATGATGAAGTGGCCTTTGTTGGCTCCATCAACTTCGATTATCGTTCCCTTATTCATCACTTTGAATGTGGAGTTCTCCTATATAAGACCCCATGTTTAAGTGATATTCGCGAGGATTTTATGGAAATGATTTCGGTTTCTAAGGAAATCCCTGTCGACTTTAAACTTAAAGGGGCAAAGAGATTTAGCGCAAAGATAGCCTCTATCTTCTCCCAGATGTTATAATCAGATTATGGATTGCATTTATCTATTCTCAACAAATCAAGCGACCGATAAAACCGCACTTTCTAACGCCCTTAATAACATCATTCCAGGCGTTGAAGTGTTCTTCGATTCTGAATATTCGGGTTACTTCATCTCCGATTCCACATCGTTTGCAGAACTCAATTCAAGACTCTATGAAATCCAAGGTGAATTGAATGATAGAATCTCCGTTCTTGTATGTCATAAAAGAGATGATTTATCCGCAAGATGTTTAAGAGATGCTTTAGCATTCTTCCCAAATCAATGCACATTCATCTCTGATATTCTTTTTAAGCAATTCTCATTTGGAAACTTCTCATCCCTCCATTACCTTAAGGCTCAATTCAAGGAACTATCTCCTGAATTATTAGAAACAGTGGGGGCATATCTCCGTTGCGGAATGGATGGATTAGGCTCCGCTAAATACCTCAATATCCACAGAAACACCTTCAATTATCGTTTAAAAGAATTTATTAGAATCACCAATCTAGACATCAGGGATTACCACAACGCTTTATTGCTAGAAATATATTTCCAGTACTGCAAGTAAAAATGCAAACCGTTGATTTGTTTCTCTAGAAAACGATTAGATAATCGCTAGAATTAAATATTCAAAAAATATCAAGCATATACATCTCTGGATCAACGGTTAAAAATCATGTCATCAAGATATTCGCAAAACTTGATATTAAGAACAGATCTGAACTGTTGATGATGCTTGATAAAAATAAATTAGCTAAAGCTTCTAATCCTCAAGTGGTTAGAGGCTTTTGTTATACTGTCGACTATACTCGACAAAAAACAGCAATTTCTGTCGACTATACTCGACAAAATCTTAATCATGTTGTAGACTATACTCGAAAAAGGGGATGCCTATGAATCACGACTTACTAAAAAGAATCATATCTGATCAGCACCAAGTTATCAAAAATACACTTATTGTTGAAAGAGATATTGAATTAGAAAGAGATGCTAACTATGTGCTAGTCGGTCTTAGAAGAGCTGGCAAATCTACTTTGTTATACAAAAGAGTTAAGGATTTAGTTAAGGAAGGCGTTGATTGGGATCAAATTATCTATATCAACTTCGACGATGAGAGATTGCTAAATTTCAACGTAAACGATTTTGATGATATCGTTACAGTTGCTGAGGAATTATCCGACAAGAAACATTATTTCTACTTTGATGAAATCCAAGACATTGAAGGTTGGGAAAAATTCGCAATTCGACTCGCCAATCAACATTACAAAGTTGACATTACTGGTAGCAACGCAAAAATGCTTTCAAAAGAAGTCCAGGCAAAACTCGGAGGAAGATATATTTCAAAAGAAGTAATGCCTTTTTCGTTCCGCGAATTTTTAAGAGCGCACGGAAAAGAAAACGTTGATTTTTCGGCAAAAGATGCGGGATTGACCAACGCTTTGCTCAGCGAATATTTCGTATATGGCGGCTTCCCAGAAACGATTGGCTTTAAAAATAAAAGAGAATGCGCATCCAACGTTTATCAAAAAGTTTTATATAACGACATCATTGTTCATAACGAGATAAGAAATGAAAATGGGGTAAAACTTATGATTAAAAAGATCGCAGAATCCATTAAACAAGATCTTTCCTATACCAGGATTCAAAATATCATAACCGGAATCGGATATAAAATATCCAAGGATATAATCATCGATTACTGTGGATATTGCAAAGATGCATTTCTTTTTCTTACATTAGAAAATTATTATGCCTCTTTCTTAGATAAAAGTAGCAATCCTAAGTATTATTTCATGGATAATGGTCTTCTCAATCTATTCGTGGATGACAAAAAAAGTTCACTTTTAGAGAATGTTGTTGCCCTTAAGCTTTATAGAGATAACAAAGAAAATCTTTATTATTTAAAAGGAAATAAGAGCGATGTTGATTTTTATCTATCCGACACCAATACGGCAATTCAAGTTGCGTTGTCTTTAGATGATAAGGAAGTTTATGATCGCGAAATTAATAATCTGATTGAGTTTGCTAAACACTCTCAAGATAACTCAAATTTGATTATCGTTACATATGAAGAAGAAGACGTGATCAACGTTGAGGACAAAACAATAAACGTGATGCCGTTAAAGAAATTCCTTCTTCGATAATCTCATCAATTGCGATTTTAGCCCCAAAAACGCATTGCACTTTTTATATGAAAGCGTTACCGGCACATTGACTTGTAACAAAGTTAAATTACAATTATTGTGGTCAATTTCGGGAAAAGTTTATCAACTACCGGAATAACTAGAAATTAAGAGGTATTTACATGTCTAAAATCGATTTGACAAAATACGGCATCACAGGCACAACCGAAATCGTGCACAACCCATCATACGAACAGCTTTTCATTGATGAGACAAATCCAGAATTAACTGGTTATGAAAAGGGACAGGTCACAGAGCTTGGCGCAGTCAACGTCATGACCGGCATCTACACAGGACGCTCCCCAAAAGACAAATACATCGTCATGGACAAGAATTCAGAGAACACCGTTTGGTGGACATCTGATGCATATAAGAACGATAACCACCCAATGAGCGAAGACGTCTGGGCAAAAGTCAAAGAACTCGCTAAGAAGGAATTATCAAACAAGAAGCTTTACGTTGTCGATGCATTCTGCGGCGCAAACAAGGATACAAGAATGGCTATCCGCTGCATCGTCGAAGTCGCATGGCAGGCTCACTTCATCAAGAACATGTTCATCGTTCCAACAGAAGAAGAACTCGCTAACTTCGAACCAGACTTCGTTATCTACAACGCATCAAAGGCAAAAGTTGAGAACTACAAGGAATTAGGCCTCAATTCAGAAACATGCGTCGCCTTCAACATCACCTCAAAAGAGCAGGTCATCATCAACACATGGTATGGCGGCGAAATGAAGAAGGGTATGTTCTCAATGATGAACTACTATCTCC
>JAKSVD010000103.1 GCA_024408305.1 Bacilli bacterium
GCAATGCTATACGGATGATGATGTAGTGTTCCGCTGCCTCATCCTCTTCTGCTTCCTTGAGAAGTCTTTCTTGCTCAGAGAACCATTCGAGTCTTGCCTTCTCGCGTCTTGCGATAAGTTCTTCTCTTCTCTTGCGTTCTCTTTCTGCTTTTGCTTTGCGGAGATAATCGTTGCCTCTATAGGCTTTTTCTTCTGGAGATGGGTTCTCCTTAAGATCTTTTGTATTTCTTTCTCTCCAGTTGACATATTCCTCGTCAATTCTGATGAATTCTGGATATGCGCCGACTGGGAAGAATGTGAAGATATCATCATCGACGTTTGTGAGGACTTCAGGAGTCTTGGTCTCAACAACTGTTGTGACGTCTTTGCTTGTTGGCTCTGCCTTGACTGCTAAGAAGTTTGCAACGCTTAAGTTGCTGATTGTCTTCTTATCCTCTTCTTCCACTCCAAAGTATGTTTCCTTTGTTGCGAACTGAACACCTAATGCGGAATAGCTCTCCATGAAACGGAATAAGTTATAAACCTTATGGTATTTAGGGTTCTTTCTGATGATGTTGGTCTGCATGATAGGAGATCTTGTATTCTTTTCATTCTTGAATCTCTTCATGAAGTCTGAAGCATAGAAGAACTTAGCATATCTTCTTAAGAGGTTGATTCTTCTCATGATGCCGTCTGTTTCATCCATGCTAGCGCCGGATGTTGATGGACGTGAGACAACAACCTTAGACTGAACATCGACATCAAGTCCGTTTACTGTTGCATGGTTCTTGATGTAGAGGATCTCGTAGTCTTTTAGGCTTGAGTATTTTGTGATGTATTCGTAACGCTTCTCAATGAATAAGACTAAACGTCTAACACATGTAGCGACGAATTTGTTTTCGTATGTGAGATATTCATCATCACTACCGATATTAAGGATCTTTGATGGGATAACGTTTCCGAATTCATCGATATCCTTAACAAACTGGGTGTGTGATGCAAGATGCTTAACTGATTCTGATCCAGTCTTCTTTGCAAGTTCAACTGGAACGATGTCAGTAACGATCTTTGTTGTGATTCTAGGATTCTTTAAGATTTCATCGATTGCAGGGATTGCATCTTCGATTGCTCTGATCCAGGTCATATCAAATGATCCTGTTTCACGTCTGCGGAATCTTAAGGTGTGGACTGAGCCAGCGCCTAAGAGTTCGCTTAATCTAGAGATATCCTCATCTCCAGCGATTGTGCTAGTGGTGGTATCTTCGATGATCTTATTCTTTCCGATATAGTCGAAATCATCATTCTCAACGACCTTTGGTTCTTCTTTTACTTCGAACTTAACTGGTCTATCTTCTGTTGGGATTTCGATTTCTTCTTCCTTAGCTGCTTCGATTTCTTCAGGAGTTGGTTTATTTTCCTCTTCCTCAACGATGACGATTTCGCCTTCTTTAAGAACGGTTTCCTTATAACCTGAATCCTTAAGTACGCTAGAAGCTTTCTTACCCTTGATCTTTTCTGAATCAGCGACGTCTGAATAATATGTATCGGACATTTCTTCTAAACGGCTTGGAGCAGGTGCTTCCTCTTCCTTTGTTGGTTCTTCAGCTGGAGCAGCTTCTTCAACCGCTGGGATTTCTTCAGCTGATGCTTCTGTTGTCTCAACTGCTGGTGTTTCTTCGACTGGAGTCTCTTCAGCTGGAGCAACGTTTGCTTCTTCAACTGATGTTTCTTCGTTTAATGGTTCAGCAACGACCTCTTCTTCTGTTGCTGATTCTTCAACAACTGGAGTTTCCTCAACTGGTTCGGATTCTTCAATTGTTTCTTCAACACTTGGAGCAGCCTCTTCTGCTACAACTGTTTCTTCGCTCGTCTCTAGTTCAGTGACTGGGGATTCTTCATCCTCATGTCCGGCCTTTCCTAAACCTTCAACTTTAATCTTCCAGTACTTCTTATCAAGTGCGCTTGTGCGTGCGCCCGTTGAAGAAGAATCCGCTCCATTTTCTGAAGCGGCTGAAGATGCTTTGATTTTAACTTTCTTCTCGTTATCTTCCATAAAATTATGCGGACATCTTTAAGAGGTTATTGATGTACTTATGAGCCATTCTGAATGTGCCTTCACCGAATAATTCATCAAGTTTAGCGTTGAGTTCTCCGAGCTCATCCTTTAAGAATGCGACGTTCAAAGACTCGAACTTCTTCAAGATCTTATTTGTGAAGATGAAATCAAGGCCATCGATTTCAGCGCCACCGCAACCGACGTAAGCAGGGATGAATGATTTTAACTGCTTCAAGATACGGTTACCGAAGGCAAGTTTGAATTTTGCGATAACAAAGTTATCTAATTCATTAAACTTCTCAAGTATTGACTCTGATACTGGGAAGTCTGTAAATGCAGACTCAAAGAGTCTATGAACCTGGTCATAAGAGAGGTTGACTGGTTCTGTGTATTCTGCGTCAAATGCAATACCCTTATTGTCGAAGAATAAGGAGATAGCACGGTCATAGACCTTATCTGAAATGGTGAATGTAGAGTCGTCGTTGTTAGCGGTTCCGAAGAAGATGATGTTCTGTGGGATTAATAATTTACCGTTGTGGACGTTCTTTGGGTCATCAACTGAATAGGTATTGATAAGTTCAATGTTCCATTCATTGATGTTAGGCATTTCCATGACTGATAAGAATTCAGCGAAATAGTACTCGATACGAGCTAAGTTCATTTCGTCGAGGACGATGACAGAGATATCTTTTCTATATGTTGCTGTATAGAGAGCTCTTAAGAATTCTGTTTCGTTGAACTTCTTAGTGAATTCGTTGTAGTATCCAAGCAATTCTGATCTATCCTTCCATGATGGCTGAACTGAGCAGATTGATGCGTCAAACTGGAAGAACTTACCTAATGCATAAGCAAGGGAAGTTTTACCTGTACCAGAGATACCTTCTAAGATCATTAACTTAGAGGTTGCGATACCAGCGAATAACTGTCTGATAGTTTCTGTTGTGTAATATAAATGTAACTGTGATGCTGCGAAGAGTCTGAATCTGTTGACGAGTTCCTCAAGAGTGAAGTTAGGAATGTCAGGGATATTTGAATCGAAGTCAGCGTACTGATGGTCGACATAAGTAAGCTTAGGGAATCTAGAAGAAACTTCTGCGACTGCTTCCTCTGCTTTCTTCTTGTCGAGTTTAGGATCTTTAAGACCTAATGCATTGACCTGTAAGCCAAGGATTCTATCCTTTTCAGCAACAGCCTGATATAACTCGTAGTTGAGTCTATCAACCTGTTCTCTTAAGGCATCTTTGTCGAGTTCTGACTTATAGAACTTGACGTATTTCTTGACTAATAGGTAGATACCGTAGCCGGCTGCGCCTAATGCACCAAGAATTAATAAGGCAAATAATACGAAGAAGAACCAACCTAAAAATCCGAACTTGTCAGAGTATGTAGCAAAAATATCGTTGTAGTTACCGACATTACCGCCGACCTTTGTCCAAGGACCGATGATAAGATCGTACCACCACTGGCCGAAATCTTTGAAGAACTGGCTAACCAATTCGCCTAAATATGTAAAGTAATCACTCATAGGTCAAAATTCTCCCTTGTTACTTTGAGTTTCATGGCTGCTTTGAATGCGCCATAGGCTGATAGAGATGTTGAGTCTCTGTCCCACCCTTCGATGTAGATTGAGAAGACAATTCGTTTTGGCGTGTTGTTCCTTAATGGAATCAACTTCAGGTTGTTGCCTGCTTCTTCTAATGACATTGAGTCTTCTACTGCTACTTCGAGCCCGTTTGCGATAGACGCTTCCATGTCTACTGACTTAACACCTGCCATGTGCCTTGCATCGAAGGTCGTATAAGTTTCGTAGTTTGTCGTGGCGTTGTCTTTCCAAACAATTTTATCAGCGTTTTGGTATTCACCAAAGAGGAATTCTCTCACTTCCCCATGATCTTCGTAAACATCGTAGAAGGTGTTTGCGTCTAAATCTAATGGAGCGGCAAATTCTGTAACGCCGTCTTTATGTGGATCGATGATGTAATGCTTATCCCCATCAAGGATCGAAAACCTCATAGATTTCTCGATTTTATTGAGATTTGCACGGATTTCATCTTCCGTTAAGTCACGGTACATATCCCGCAATGACTTTGATTGGGCTTTTACGAGATTAAGCTCATCATTTCCAACGATCGATGTGCTTGTGGAGTCTATTCCAACATAAACATCTGCCGTTGACTTCAAATACAATTCAAGGGATATGAACCCCTCTTCTGCATCTTCAGTCATCAAGTAAGATGATTCGTCGGTATGTACACCTCTTCTATAAGAGTCCTTAAATATTGGTTTATCGTCTTTTCCAAGCCATGTTGACGAATACATTGTTGATACGGGTTTGAAATTTCCATTGAAGTCCCCAAATGCCTCTTTTGGTAGTTGGCCATCAAAGTATTTTATCTCCCCGTTTGCTTGCTTATATCCTATCGATAACTCTGGGTCTGATTGAAGAGCAATATTCATGTTGCCCAAGCGAAGTTCTTCACCATTGGCATACCAGGCATAAGCACCGGTAGCACCAACTGCAATTACAGAGACAATGGCTACAGATAGCAAAGCTATTTTTGCACCCTTTCTCATTTGCACTCAAACTCCAATCCTAGATTAAAAGAATGGCCCATTTCAGAATCAACAAAAGCGCTATCCCAACCTTCCAGATAAATATCCATCCCTAAAAAGGCATAGCCTTCGGTGTTGGTCTTGGATAAAGTCCTTTTATCGGATATAACCTCTGAAATTCCACTATATTCTGAAACGCTAAAGACGGTTTGATCTAAGTCTACAGGAATGCAGCCATTTTTGTGTTCGGCTTCAAAGCAATTTTTATTTCCAGTCATTCCTTTTGGGTCTGCACCATTTTCAATCGGTACATCACTGTAAACTAATGTCTCATATTCGCCATAGACATTCTCCTTCTTTCCGCCTAATGTCCCTCCGCAATCATAAACACCGTCATTATTGAGGTCGAGCAAACCTCCAACGGTATCATGTCCCGAGCTTTGAGCTCCGGGATTAAAAATAAACGAGCATTCGGAGGAAGAAAAATGAATTCTAGTGGCCTTTTTTAGATTTCCATCTGACTCAAGTTCGAAGGTTCTCAAATTCACAGATGATTCGCCAAAAACAGTATCGCCATCCGGGGTAACAACATTTACTTTAAACGCCAACTCAAAATGACAAAAATTTGTTTTAGATGCATAGATATACGAAATTGGCTTATCGTCTATAACATAGTCTCTTCGGAACTCTGGGTTTGCTTTTAGCGCAAAATCGTCACCATCAGAAAACTTTCCAGATGTGACTGCGTTCAAGCGATCGGTAGCATATCCATTGCTGTTCAAATAATACTTAGAAATGTTTGTAGTAACTTCAGAAGAACACCAATACACATCCTTGCCATCGATTTCTTCTCTAACAAGTCCATAATCCTCATATCCAACAAGTGGAGTTTCGGATACTAAACCAACTTCAAAAACCGTGGAAGATCCGATGGATGTTCCATTGTAATCAATAATCACGTTTGCATTGTACTGATACCATGCATAGGTTGCTCCTACGCTTGAGAATGCAAGCAACGCGACTAATGAAGCTAAAGTTGGTAAGGTAAGGTCTTTCTTCATTTAATTACATCTCGTGTGCATCGATATTCATCGATAGTTTTATGCTTGTGTTATCTGGGGTTGTACCGTTTGCCTGAGCGTCTGTAACTTCAAGCCACTTAACAAATCTCATGCGTCTTGATCCACCTGATTTGAGCTCAGACCCTGTTCTATACAAGACTGTTTCATCATCCACAAACTGTGCAGCATAT
>JAKSVD010000104.1 GCA_024408305.1 Bacilli bacterium
GAACATCCTTAAGATCAAAGCCGATCACAAGATATTTGCCTACGAGAATGAATCGCACAGTTCTCTAACTTTAAAGGTCGCCTTAGCGGATTTAAAAGAAGGAGAAACAACGTTGATTGTCATCGGCCCAGAAGGCGGATTCTCCGAAGACGAGGCGAATTTAGCTAAGGAAGCAGGCTTCACATTCTGCTCACTTGGAAAAAGAATTCTACGCGCTGAAACTGCGTCATTTTATTCAGCATCAATATTCTCATTATTAGCCGAGGAACTCTAAATGAAATTCTTTTTATTTTCCCTTGGTTGCAAAGTTAACTCGTATGAGAACGATAACCTCAGACAGACATTCTTAAAGCTTGGATATGAGGAAGTTGTTCGCGAAGATGAAGCTGATATTATCGTTTTAAATACATGCTCCGTAACATCGGTTGCAGATAAGAAATCTCGTCAGCATGTAAGACGTTTTAGAAAAGCTGCCCCAAAGGCAATTTTGGTCGTCATGGGCTGCTATACCGTTTTGCATTACGAAGAGGCTAAGAGCATCGGAGCGGACATAGTCCTTGGCACCGCAAATAGAAACAAGATTCCTGAATATATCGATACATTCTCAAAAAATCACGAATTTATCCTCGATATGAAGACAACTTTCAGAAAGGAAAAATACGAGGAAATGGGTCAGATTGCTCTCACCGACAATACTCGTGCCTACCTTAAGATTCAGGATGGATGCGACAATTATTGCACATACTGCATTATCCCAACCCTAAGAGGCAATTCTAGATCTAGGGAAATCGAAAACACCTTAAGAGAGGCCAAACACATGGTAGAGCTCGGTTATAAGGAAATTGTCATAACAGGAGTCCATCTAGGAGCTTATGGAAAAGATCTCGGTGATGGTTCGTATCGCCTTGGCAATTTATTGACCGATATGCTCGCTCAATCTCCTGATTTATTCCGTTTAAGAATATCGTCAATTGAAGATAGTGAAATCGATGAAAAGATGCTCAATATCTTAAAAGGAAACAAAGAAGTTGTATCCCATTTACACATGCCGCTCCAAAGTGGTTCAGACGGAGTTTTGAAGCGTATGCACAGGAAATACGACTGCGCATTCTTCATGAATACTTTGAACACAATTAGAGAGATCAGGCCGGATATTGCAATAACAACAGACGTCATCGTCGGATTCCCAGGAGAAACAGAAGAGGAATTCCAGGAAACTCTAGATTTCTGTAGAAGGGCCAGATTCGCAGAAATCCATGTTTTCCCATATAGCGCACGAAAGGGCACATATGCAGCAACTCTAAAAGACACAGCTCCAGAGATCAAAAAGGATAGAGTTCATCGCTTATTAGATCTTTCTAAAGAACTTCGCGAAGAATATGAAAAGCAGTTCTACGGGCAAGAATTAACCGTTTTGTTTGAAGATTACAACGAAAAGGAAGGCCTTGCCTATGGACATACCGCTAACTATTTATTAGTTAAAGTTCCGTCAAATCATTCAAAACACGGTGAAATAGAGCGTGTTTTGTACAATGACAAGACTAAAGCGGATTAGTATTAATCGAATGTTTTTGGATTTTTTTAGACAATGTATGAAGAAACATTGACTATAAAGTCTACGTGTCTATAATATCCCTCGGAAAAAGAAAGGAATCACTAACAATGGCAGTCCCACAGAGAAGAACCGGTAAAACCGCAAAGAGATTAAGAAGAACACATTTCAAGCTCAGTGTCACAGGATTAACAAACTGCTCACACTGCGGAGCTCTCATCAAGTCACATCGCGTTTGCCCAGAATGCGGTTACTATGATGGCAAGGATGTTCTCCACCTTAAGAAAGGCGAATAATCCCTTAAAATCAAAATAAGGAACGAACCACGCGATTGCGTGGTTTTTTTCATGTCTACCCATGCGTGCGCAGATTAGATATAAATAAAAAAGTCGGTGCTAATCGAACTTTTATCAGCATTTTGTTTCTAAATTGTTCTCTAAATTCAATTCAAACCTACTTTTTTGCATTTCATACCACAAATGATGTAACCACTTACATTTTCGGCAATCCTTAATATACAAACGTTTGCCTGATGGCCTAAGGGCAAGCATTTTATAAAAGGAGTTTAGTATGAAATTACTACAAAAAAGAAAACTCTGGGTTACTACATCCGTTATAACCGGAGTTTTACTTGGCGTATTAGTTGCAGGCGGACAGGTCGCTAACTATTTCAGCGGCGCTATCAACTCATTCCTCAATGCATCAACATCAAAGATCATCGAGAACCCAAACGCAACAGAAGACACCGAGTATTACAAGTCTAACTACGCTTACACAAAAGCTGGTGAGCAGAAGTTAGTCGATGACGGAAAAGCACTTTACCGCAGCATCGTCGAAGAAGGAACAACCCTCTTGATGAATAGCGGAAACGGTCTTCCATTCTCAAACGACACACAGAAGATCACAGTCTACGGAAACGGAGCTAACGCTTACTTCAAAGGGCTCGACACAGCATTAACAGATAAAGGATACACAGTTGATGCTAACGTCTGGAACGCCTACAAGGCAAAGTCTCCAACCGCAAGAAAACAGGTTAATCAGCCAGACTGGACAACAGTCCCAGAATCATCAGGCGACACAGCTATCATCGTCCTCGGTAGAAGAGCAGGCGAAGGTACAGACTGCGCTCACCCAGGTGAAGGTGCTTTAAATAAAGCAGACGCAACAGAATTCCCTAACGGCGACTATCTCTCACTTGCAACAACTGAAGATACAATGCTTAAGGGTGTTAAGGCATTAAAAGATGCAGGCAAGTTCAAGAAGATCGTTGTCATCATCTCAACATCAAACTCAATGGCAGGCAACTGGATCAACGATCCACAGTATGGCATTGACTCATGTGTTTGGGTTGGTCAGATGGCTCAGACATACGGAGCTGAAGGTTTAGTCAACGTCCTCTCAGGTGCAGTTGCTCCTTCAGGAAGAATTGTCGATACAATCTACAATAACAACCTCTTAAACCCAGTCATGCAGAACTTCGGCGCTGTCCACGCAGACATGTCCAAAGTCACACAGGCACAGATCGATAAGGTCAATGAAGATGCCTACACATATAACGATAACCCACAGCTCTCATCATGGGATTCAGCGGTCGTTTATCAAGAAGGTATCTACCTCGGATACAAGTACTATGAAACCCGTTATGAAGATAAGGTCATGAACGTCGCAAACGTCGGATCATTTGATTACGATTCATACGTCACATACCCATTCGGTCACGGTTTATCATACACAACCTTTGGTTATAGCAACTTCAAGACAACATTAAGCAACGGTAAGTACACACTCTCAGTTGACGTAACAAATACCGGTAATGTTGCTGGTAAACACTCAGTCTTAGCCTACCTCCAGAAGCCATATACCGACTATGCAAAGGAAAACAACATGGAACAGGCAGCTGTCAACCTTGTTGGATTCGGCAAGACAACAAAGGCTTTAGCAGCTGGCGAAAAAGAAACTGTCACAATCGAAGTCGATGAATGGCAGCTTAGAACATTCGACTCTTACGGAAAGGGCACATATGTCTACGATAAGGGCGACTATTACTTCACAGTTGCAGGCGATTCACACGAAGCAACAAATAACATCCTTAAGGCAAAGGGATTTGCAACTTCTGGAAACTCAGACCTCACATACAAGGTCACAAACGAGGCATTCTCAGACACAAAGTTCGCAGATAACTATGTTACAGGCGTCAAGGCGGAAACATTATTCGACTGCGCAGACTTAAATAAGGATGCATACGCTAAGACAACAAACGGATCATTCAAGTACATGTCACGTAAGGACTGGAAAGGCACAGAACCAAAGGCTGTCTACCACGTCGTTTATAACGAAAACATGCTCCAGCAGGCAATGTCAATCACTTATAAGAGAGACGCAAACGACAAGACCCCAATGCCAAATTACGGCGTTGATAACGGCTTAACAGTTGTTTCTCTTAAGGATACTCCATGGGAAAACCAGGAAGCATGGACAAAGCTCGCTGAACAGATGACATATGAAGAAACAGCAGCACTCGTTATGGACTGCTGGTACGGTTCAGAATCAGTCGCATCAGTTGGTAAGCTCCAGGAAACAGACCAGGACTCATCAATGGGTCGTGTCAACCCATTCACAGTTTCAGGCTTAAAGGGTACAGACTTCACATCAGGCGACATGAGAGCTGCAACAATGAATGCAGAAATCATGCACAACATCGGAATTATCGAAGGTGAGCAGAACCTCCATTCATCAACAAAGACAGTTAAGTCAGTTGGCTTATATGGATTCTCACCAAACATCCACAGATCTCCATATTCAGGCCGTAACGGTGAATACTTCTCAGAAGACGGATTCATCACAGGTATGGCTTGCGGCTACGCAATCGGCGGTATGAGAGAAAAAGGCTCAAACTGCTATGCAAAGCATTACTTCCTCAACGACCAGGAAGACCATAGACACGGTATCTCGACTTGGGCTAACGAACAGACAATCCGTGAGAACTACTTAATCGGTTTCGAATACGGAATCACAAAGTTCGATGGTCTTGGACTCATGAACTCATTCACCAGAGTCGGTATGTCACGGTCTGGAGACCACTATGGTTCAGAATCCGGCATCCTCTATAAGGAATGGGGCTTCAAGGGCGCTATCGTTACAGATATGTTCGAAGTCAACCACCAGGACGTCATCGATGGATTACTTGGCGAAACTTCTATGTGGTTACACACAACTCTTAACCCATATTCATATGGCGTCTTGACAAAAGATCCATATAGAAATGACCCAGTCATCAACCAGGCACTTCAGAAGGCAGCTATGAAGATGCTCTACGTTGCATCAAGAACCCACACAATCAATGGACTCTCAGCAGACACCATCATCGTTCCAATAACCCCATGGTGGAAGGTCACAATCAATGCCCTCACAATCACCGATGCAGTCTTACTCGCAGGTTCATTATCATTGTTAGTCTTAGGCTTCGTCATGAAGAAGAAAGAGAACTAATTAGGAGAATCTCATGAAAAACAGAACAAAGATCGCTCTTGCAGCAGCTCTCTTAATGGGAGCATCAACACTCGTGGCTTGCGGTGGCAATAAGCCAACCAACAAGTCAGAAAAAGAGGAGAAGGTCCAGGTTTACAAGGCATATTGTGAATTCGCAGGAAACTTCTTCATGGCAGGAAAGGGTGACTTAGGTCCTCTTCCAGCAGAAACAATCTTCTACGCTGACTACACATGGGAAGCTCACGCAACAGGTAAGGCAATGTATTCCGACTATGTCGGTTCATGGGAATATTCCAACTCAGCCTTATCAATGAAGCTCCTCGAACAGGACGGCTATGCAAAAGAAGCTGAAGATCAAATTGTCGAAATCGACACAAGCGATGCTCGCGTCTGGGCATGGACATTATCTCACCAGGATGACCGTGGAACAGGTATGAAGTACCACAAGAACTCTCCCAGAAGAGCCAACATTCACCTACACATTCGATGACGGAGTCTGGCAGTCAGGTTTCATGGGCGATTCAAGAGTCGGCGACCTCGTCGGTTCAATGGCCTCAATCTCCGGCAAGGTTGGTGAAGAAATCACTCTCCCAGCATGCAGTTATACACTTGAAGGCAAATCCTTCACAGGATACACAGTCTTCGATGGATTCAAGACTGCTGCTAAGCCAGGCGATAAGATCACAATCAAAGATTGGGATATCTCAATCAGATCCAACTTCGCTTAATTAACATAACCCGAAGAGTACCGTTCTCATTCCCTTGGGCGGTAC
>JAKSVD010000105.1 GCA_024408305.1 Bacilli bacterium
ATCGATGTGGCCATATTTCTTTTCAAAGAAACGGCATGCATTTAAAACATCCTCATAATTATTGAGGTCCTTAAGCCAATAATATTCAGTTGCCGATTCTCTAAGTTCTGGGGTCAATGATGCATATGGTGTATCGCCAACGCATAATACGTTCATGCCTTTGGCGCGCAACGCTTTAACCCAAAGATAATATCTAATAGGAAAGTTAGGCGAGATGAAAATAAAGTTCATTTATTGTTCCTCCGATTTCAATTTCTCTATTATCCCTTTTGCGTCTTCTTCTGATTTTGCCTGGATGACTTCGTGAGACATGACCAAAACATTCTCACCCTTGACCTCTAAGGCACCACGCTTAACTACGTAATAGCCAACAGATGAGCGAGCGGTGAAACGCAAGGTCCCATATTCAGGAAGGGATGCGAGGTATGGCGTATGACCTCTCAGGATGCCAACTGGTCCAGCGGATGTTCTAACATAGAGCTCATCCACTTCTCCTTCGAATGCGAGTCCTTTTGTGGTTAAGATTCTGAGGTTGATTGTCTTATCCACTATTTGCCCTCCATGGCTTTTGCCTTCTTAACAACGTCGTCGATTGTGCCGCAGTATAAGAATGCACTCTCAGGATATGAGTCATATGCTCCTGAAAGAATTTCTTTAAATGATCTAACAGTTTCCTTTAAAGGAATGTATGCGCCTGGAATACCAGAGAACTGTTCAGCAACGTGGAATGGCTGAGAGAGGAAGTTTCTGATACGTCTAGCACGCGCAACGATAGCCTTGTCTTCGTCTCCAAGTTCATCTAAGCCAAGAATTGCAATGATATCCTGGAGTTCCTTATATCTTTGGAGGATTTTCTGGACTCCACGGGCAACTGCATAGTGTTCTTCTCCAACAACCGATGGGTCGAGAACATTTGAGGATGATTCAAGAGGATCGACTGCTGGATATAAGCCTAAGGCTGCGATGTTTCTATCTAAAAGTGTCTTAGCGTCTAAGTGTGAGAAGGTTGTTGCTGGAGCTGGGTCGGTCAAGTCGTCTGCAGGAACGTAGACTGCTTGGACTGATGTGATTGAGCCATCTCTAGTTGAGGTGATTCTCTCCTGTAACTGTCCCATTTCAGTTGCAAGTGTTGGCTGGTAACCAACTGCTGATGGCATACGTCCTAAAAGGGCGGAAACCTCGGAACCTGCCTGAGTGAAACGGAAAATGTTATCGATGAAGAGAAGAACGTCTTTATGTTCTCTATCACGGAAATGTTCTGCCATTGTTAAGCCTGTCAATGCGACTCTCATACGAGCACCTGGTGGTTCATTCATCTGTCCGAAGACAAGTGCGGTGTTCTTAAGAACTCCAGACTCTTTCATTTCGAAATATAAGTCATTACCTTCACGTGAGCGTTCTCCAACGCCTGCGAAGACTGAGATACCATTATGCTCACTTGCGATATTTGAAATTAATTCCTGGATTAAGACTGTTTTGCCAACGCCTGCGCCACCGAATAAGCCGATTTTGCCACCTTTGACATATGGGCAAAGGAGGTCGATGACCTTGATGCCGGTTTCTAAAATCTCAGTAGAAACGGCCTGATCTGCAAATGTTGGAGCGGATCTATGGATTGGGTCTTTCTGGACTCCTTCCATATCGCTTTCAATGCCGTCGATTGCATCGCCTAAAACATTGAACATGCGTCCGAGTGTTTTTTCACCAACTGGAACCGAGATTGGAGCTTCTGTGTCGATGACTTCAAGGCCACGCTCAACACCTTCTGTTGCGCCCATTGCGACCGATCTAACTGTATCATCGCCGATGTGCTGCATAACTTCGGTTGTGAGGATTGTTCCATCTCTAAGTTTGATATTTAAAGCAGTTAATAAAGGTGGAAGATGTTTCTTCTCGAATCTGACGTCGATGACTGGTCCTACGGCCTCAACGATTCGTCCGATGTAGGTTTTCTTTTCTTCGCTCATTGTTGGTCCTCCTTAACATTCAGCACCGGAGACAACTTCCGTAATCTCCTGTGTAATTGCGCTCTGTCGAGCTTTGTTGTATTCGATTGTAAGTTTATCGAGTAATTCGTCCGCATTATCGTTTGCATTATCCATTGCCGTTCTTCTTGATGCTTGTTCGGATAACTGTGATTCAAGCAATTTTGCATACATGATGCTTGAGAGGTAATTCGGCAGAAATTGAGGGATCAAGACATGTGGGTCTTGATCGAATAATGGCGGTGCGTAATCTTCGTTTTCCCATTTGCGGTAGTCCATCGTAATTGGCAGGAGCTGAACCGCATTTGGTGAATTGCTAATTGAGTTAATGTATTCAGTGTAGATAATTGTGACTTTCTTCCACTTCTTCTCGTTGAATTCTTTTTTGATGGTATCAACGATTTTGTAGATCTTATCCATATCTAGGGACAAATCGAATCCGTCGACATCGATAATGTTGTTGTATCTAGGGTTTGCCCTGAAATGGTTTGTAGCTTTAGTTCCAAGCGGGATGACATAGTCATCTTCTTGAATCATTTCGCGGCAGAATTTAAAGATATTTGAATTGTAGGCACCACATAGTCCAAGATCTGAAGAGATTACGATGTAAAGGGTTGGAAGATTGCCTTCGTTTTCTTTTGCGTAATGCGTCTCTTGGGTATCATGCGCACACAAAACACCCATGAGCTCTCTATACTCATTGGCATAGTCCTTATAATCCTCGTAAGCATTGAGAAGTTTCTTAACCTTAGCAGTTGCAATGAGCTGCATTGCTTTGGTGATCTTTCTCGTTGACTGGACGGACTTGATTCTGTGTTTTGTCTTGTTTAAGCCCTGTGACATTATTCTTCGCTAGCGCCTTTCTTTAAATTGTTTGCTTCTCTATAGCTTGGCCATTCGTTCTTCTTGAATGAGGCAACAGCGTCTCCGAGCTTAGCCATAAGCTCATCAGAGAAGACCTTCTTTTCCTTGAGTTCTTTAATGATATCGCTGTGACTTGCCGAGATATTTTCTCTTAATGCACTTAAGAATGGGTTGACGGAGGAGACATCTAAGTCATCCAAATATCTATTCTTTACTGCAAATAAGTCGATGACCTCTTCATAGAATGCAAGAGGAGAATTGTTCTTCTGCTTGAGGGACTCCATGACGATTGCACCGTGAGTGAGAATTCTCTTGGTTTCGGCATCAAGGTCTGAGCCGAACTGTGAGAATGAAAGGTTTTCTCTATAGTTTGCAAGTTCGATCTTTAAGGATGATGCGACCTGCTTCATGCACTTAAACTGAGCAGCAGAGCCAACACGTGAGACAGAGAAGCCTGAATCAACTGCTGGACGCTGTCCTGATGCGAAATAGTCAGTAACCAAGAATATCTGACCATCTGTAATAGAGATGACGTTTGTTGGAATGTAAGCGGAGATATCTCCTGCCTGTGTTTCAATAATTGGGAGAGCCGTGATTGAACCACCGCCATAGGCTGGGGAAAGTTTACATGCACGTTCGAGAAGTCTTGAGTGGAGATAGAAGATATCACCTGGATATGCTTCACGTCCTGGTGCACGTCTTAAGAGAAGTGACAATGTTCTATATGCAACAGCATGCTTTGATAAATCGTCAAAGACGATGAGGACATCCTGTCCTTGTTCCATCCACTCTTCGGCAATTGCCATACCGGCGAATGGAGCGATATATTGCTGAGGTGCTGGTTCGGATGCTGCTGCGTTAACGATGGTGCAGTAATCCATGCAGCCCTTTTCTTTTAATTTATTGGCTAATGATGCGACAGATGAATTCTTCTGACCGATTGCGACATAAACGCATTTAACGTTCTTACCCTTCTGATTGATGATGGTGTCAATGGCAATGGAGGTCTTGCCTGTTTGACGGTCACCGATGATGAGCTCACGCTGACCACGTCCGATCGGAATCATGGAGTCGATAGCCTTAATTCCAGTTTCAAGTGGAGTATTGACTGATTTTCTGGTCATAACGCCAGGTGCAATTCTTTCAATTGGTCTAGTTTTTGTTGAGTTAATTGGGCCTGCGTTATCTAATGGGGTTCCTAAAGGTGTGATAACACGTCCAAGCATACAGTCACCAACTGGGACTTCAACGACCTTGTTGGTCTGCTTGACGATATCACCTTCTTTAATTAAGCGGTCTGAGCCTAAAAGAACAACACCAACGTTGTCGAGGTTAAGGTTCATGACCATGCCATAAACTCCATTAGGGAATTCGAGAAGTTCAGCGAGCATAGCGCCCTTTAAGCCGTAAACTGTTGCGATGCCATCACCTACTGAGATGACGGTGCCAACATCATTGGCTTCCACTACTTCTCCGTTATATTTTTTACTCTCCTCTTTGATAAGAGATGAGATTTCAGAAGTCTTGTTACTCATTATTTGCCTCCTTTTGAAAGAGCCGCTTTAAGGCGGTTAAGCTTGCTAGAGATGGAAGCGTCGATCATCTTTCCATCAATGCTGATCTTGTATCCACCAATCAAGGTGTGGTCGATACGGTTTTCTAAGCTGACTTCGCAGTCAAGCTTCTTCGATAGTGAATCTTCGATTCTTTTTATGTCTTCATTAGACATGTCATCAACTGAATAGATGATGCCTTCCTTAACCCCTAATTCTGCGTTACAGAGGGAGATCAATCCTTCTAGAACGCTTTCGTAGTGCTGGATAATATGCTTTTTGCTTATTTCTTTAAGGAAGGATGCTAGACTCCTTGCCTCTAAAGCTCCGAAGACCTTATCTATCGTGTTTTCAATGTCGGATAGAGGAACGCTTAAAGAAGCGAGAACACCGACGAATTCAGGATTCTCGTTGAGAACCTTGATTACTTCTAATGCATCACGCTTGTAGAGCAAAACTGCATCTTCCTCTTTTGCAAGGGAGAAGATTGCGTTTGCGTAATTTTCAAAGCGATCCTTCTTCATTGTTAATTATCCTTTTCTTCTAGTTCAGCTGAAAGCTTATCTAAAAGGGCCTTGTTGTCTTCTTCATTGAGTTCTCTTGGAAGGACAGTGGTTGCAATATCCATTGCGATATCGACAATTTCCTGTCTAAGGGCCTCACGAGATGCGGCTTCTTCTTGTTTGATTGCCTCATCTGCTGCAACGAGTTTACGGGTTGCTTCTGCCTCTGCTTCTTCGACGATCTCTAGTTTCTTGCGTTCTCCGTCAACTTTAGCCTTTTCAACAATCTTGGCCGCTTCTTCGTGGGCTTCACGGATAATAGCGTCTTTATTTTTGATTGTTGATTCAGCTTCCTGTTTGGCGTGTTCAGAATCGTGGATGTTCTTCTCTATGTAGTCTTTTCTTGCATCAAGATACTTTCTAAGTGGCTTGTATGCGATGAGATAGACCGCGATGAAAAGAACAATCAACGCAAGAAGATTGATCAGAAGACTCCAGCCATTTGGCACGAGTTTCTTGATGATTTCTTCTGAGTTGAAAGGGGCATCGGCTAACAATGTAGTATTTAGTGCGATACCTTTCATACGAGAACTTATAATCCTAATGTGATTGCAGTTGTTGCTGCCTTAGTTGCGTCTGCTGCGATGCCAGGGAAGACGAAGATCAATAAGATTGCGACGATAAGAGCATAGATAGCTGTTGATTCGTCAAGTGCGACAGCAAGGATCATTGTTGACTGAAGCTTGCTCTGCATTTCTGGGTTTCTTGCCATGCCGTCAATTGCATGTGCACAGATGAGACCTTCACCTAATGATGAGAGGGCTCCGAGTCCAACGGCGATACCTGCGCCGATGGCGACTAATCCTAAATCCATAA
>JAKSVD010000106.1 GCA_024408305.1 Bacilli bacterium
TTTGGAGTGTTCTTTAAATGAGCGTTATCCTCAGCCTTCTCCCTCCAGATGTGCTCTCTCTTAGCAATCTCTTGCTGGGCATCGATGACGGTTCCACAAACTGAGCAGTGTGAGCCTGATGTATAGCCAACAGAATTGCAAGTTGGTGAAACTGATGCATCTTCCACTACTGTGTGATCAAGAATAGGAGTTTCCCTAGTTTCTATGTTTCCACAGTAACAACAGGTTCTCTTTTCTAAGCCTTTTTCCGTGCAGGTTGCTAATTTAAGAGTCTCCCACTCGCCATATGTGTGATCATCAAGTGTCCTGGAAATTTTCTCTGTTTCCTTCGCACCGCAAGCGCAGGTTCTCTCCTTCTGCCCTTCTTCAGCGTGGGTAGGTTCTTTCGTTGTTACCCAATCACCAAACGTGTGAACGTGCGCTTCTGATGTTGAACTTGAACTTGTTGGATTCTCTTTTGAGCTTGACGCTGGTGCTGATGACTCAGGCGCGATTGAGTTTGAACTAGAAGCTTCATCCTTCTTGCTTGAGGAGATAGAGACATTTTCACTTATATCTTTAGATGATGAACTGTTGCTATTTGTTCCACCGCATGCGGCAAGCATTGCGATAGATGCAAGAGCAACTATTAATGATTTAGTTTTCTTCATTATTAAAATTGTCCTCCATAATAAAAAAATTATAAGGATATATTTGTATATATAACTACCCCAAGATGGGGGTTTATACTTAAGTATATAAAAGAAAAAGACTACCCAATACAATTACGGATAGTCTTGATGGTTAATTTTGAATCCTGAATTAGATTAGTCTTCTAGATCGAGATCAGCTAGAGCGTCGAATGCCGGATTATATGGATCTTTAGCTTTAGTGGATTCGATATATTCATCCTCGGTCATGACTTCGACTGCGCCTGATGCTTGAGGCATTTTTGCGTTTGGTCTTGTGTTCTTGATTGGGAGAGATGATGTTATGACTCTAATTACAAGCTCATCTAAATCGATGGAATTGCCATGGACGATATATCCCTCGCCCTCTCCATCTTCATCATCGAGGATATCAAACGTCTCTTCAACCCTCCACTTCTTATCGAAATGAACTCCATCTCGAGAATCGATGAGAGTGATTGTTGAGTTGATGAAGAATGAGCACTGGATATATTCTCCAACGCGCTGAAGCGAAGCATCATAATGACATGCTTTAACTCCGGC
This sequence comes from Bacilli bacterium, assembly GCA_024408305.1. GTDB lineage: Bacteria > Bacillota_I > Bacilli_A > RFN20 > CAG-826 > UBA4951. The sequence continues at coordinate 1,212 of JAKSVD010000106.1, forward strand.
TAGAGGATAAGAGACTTTATAGGATGATAAATCCTCGTCTGAAGAATATTCAGCCGCTCTTCCTCTAGTGATTGATGCTTTAGCGACCTTAAGCATTAAGATCTGACCTCAGCGTTGTATTTGATTCTTAGAGCGGAGATGATCTTATCCATGACGGATGAGACTTCTGGGTCTGTAAGGGTCTTATCCGCGCTTCTGAAGCTGATTGAGATAGCAAGTGACTTCTTGCCTGCTCCGATGTGCTCGCCCTCGTAGACGTCGAAGACGGAGACGTTTTCAACGAGTCTATCGGTCTTCTTGATATCGTTCTTGATGTCAGCGTAGTTGACACCCTTGCCAATGACAAGAGCAAGGTCTCTAGACATTGATGGGAACCTTGGAGGGATGGATGCCTTATCCTGTCCGACCTTAAGGTCAAGTAAGTAATTGAGGTCAAGTTCGACACCAACGCAGGACTTGCCTAAGCCAAATTCCTTTAGAGCAGCTGGATGTAATTCACCCATGACTCCGACTAGATCGCGGCCAACATAGATAGCTGCGCTTCTTCCTGGGTGGAATTCAGCCTTATCTGTATCGATTCTTGCGATTCTATATCTATTCTCTTTGATGCCAAGGAGAGAGAGGATACCTTCAACCAATCCTTTTGCGTCATAGAAATCATATGGTTTCTTAACGAGATCTCCTCTTTCGTGGGAGATTCCCGCTAAGACGATTGATAAATGAGTTGATGCTTTAGCTTTTGAATCTACGTCAGAGATTTCGAAGATTGCTAAATCCTTTTCCTGGTGAGCGATGTTATATGACGCAACTGATAAGAGAGAATATAAAGTATTCTTTCTTAAGACCTTGCGGTCATCGGTTAATGGGTTCATAAGAACATAGTTCTCACCATTATCGAGATAGCAGAATGAGTCTTTGTGTTTCTCATCGATCAATGAATATGTTAAGCACTCGCTTAGTCCTGAATAACGGAGGAATCTTCTAACAGCCTGCTTATTTAACTGCTTTGGAGTGTATCCACCTTTAACTTCTGGATTTGATGCTGGGAGGCGTGAGGTGATGTTCTCGAATCCAAGCAAGCGGATGACTTCTTCACTGACATCGCATCCTTCCTTCATATCGATACGGTATGGAGGGATGCCAACGGTGATTGAATCGCCATCTACTACTGGAGCGAGGTGATCGCGTGATAAGACTTCGACAACTTCTTCCATTGAGAAATTGGTGCCAAGTCTGCCGTTGATATATGAAAGCGATGTGTTAACAACTTTCTTGTCGTGGTTAAGTGTGTCATAGATGACGGTCTCAGAAGCAGCTGTTGCTTCGCAAAGATCCTTTAAGAGAGCGCATGTGACTTCCATGACATATTCGTTCTGGTCAGGGTTGATGCCCTTAACAAAACGTGCGCTTGATTCAGATGCAAGGCCTAAACGGTTTGATGTTCTTCTAATAGAAGCACCGTTGAAGACTGCAGCTTCAAGTAAGACGTGGGTTGTGTTTTCATCGACTTCGCATGCTTTTGAGGTCATAATTCCGCCTAAACACATTCCTTCTCCGCCTGAAGAGATAAGAAGGTCGTTCTTCTCTAAGTTGTAGGTCTTATCATCCATTGCAACGAATGGCCCTTCAACATCATCAACTGCAACAAGTTCCTTTGCTGGGAGCTTGTCTGCGTCGTACATATTGAGTGGCTGGCCGGTTAATAACATTACGAAGTTACCGATATCAACTACGTTGTTGATTGAACGGACACCTTCTGCAGTTAAGATTTCCTGCATCCACTTTGGAGATGGTTTTGTCTTGATACCTTTGATTTCTCTCATGCCGAAGAGTGGGCACTTTTGGGTTTTTGAGGCAACTGTGTATTCGGATTTGAATTTGCCCTCTACTTTGTAGGTTGGGAAAGAAACTGGTCTATTTAAGAGCGCACCAACTTCACGAGCAACGTTTTCCATTGCGTTCATGTCGCTTCTATTTGCAAGAAGCTTTAAGTCGAGGATTGAATCATCAAGTCCAAGGTATTCAAGGACATTATCGATGCCAACTGGAGCGTCTTCTGGTAATTCTTCAATTCCAGAGACCTGCTTTTCTGAGAGATATTTCTTATCGACGCCGAGTTCATAGAGCGCGCAGCACATGCCATCTGATTCAACTCCGCGGATTGTTGATTTAACGATTGTGACTTCTGGGAGAACCGCACCTTCTTTTGCAACGATTACCTTAAGGCCTTTTCTAGCATTTGGTGCACCGCAGACAATCTGATGGATGCCGTATTTTCCTTCATCAACCTTTAAAACGTGGAGGTGATCTGAGTTTGGATGTTCTTCACATTCGATGATGTGACCGATTGTTAAGCCTGTTGCTTTAGCAAGAGTTAAGACTTCTTCAACTTCAACTCCTGCAAATGTCATTTTAGAAGCAAGAACTTCTGGATCGATATCGTCAACTTTGACGAACTGGTTTAACCATTTTAATGATACTTTCATTGTTGCTCCTCCTTTTAGTTCTTATTGAAATCCTTGATGAAACGGATGTCGTTCTGATAGAAACGTCTGATGTCATCAACGCCGTATCTAAGCATAGCAACACGTTCGATACCAACGCCGAATGCGAATCCTGAATAGACTTCTGGATCATATCCGCACATGCGTAAGACGTTTGGATGGACTTCGCCTGCGCCTAAGATTTCAATCCAGCCTGTGCCCTTGCACATTGCGCAGCCCTTGCCGTCGCATTTAGCACAGCTAACGTCGACTTCAACTGATGGCTCAGTGAATGGGAAGTAGGACGAACGAAGTCTGATTTCTCTCTTCTCTCCGAACATCTTCTTAACGAACATCTCAAGGGTGCCCTTTAAATCTGCTAATGAGACGTTCTTATCAACGACGAGTCCTTCGATCTGACCGAATTCGTGTGAATGTGTCATATCGTCATCATCTCTTCTATAGCACTTTCCAGGGCAGATCATCTTGATAGGCTTCTTGCCTTCGTTCTTGATCATGGTGTGAGCCTGGGCAGCTGAGGTCTGGGTTCTCATCAACTGGTTTTCATTGATATAGAAGGTATCCTGCATATCACGTGCTGGGTGATCTTTTGGGACGTTTAAGAGCTCGAAGTTGTAATGGTCTGTTTCAACGTCTCTTCCTTCAACGATTTCGAATCCCATACTAGCGAAGATATCGCTGACTTCGTCAATGACGATGTAATATGGGTTGATATGACCGGCCTTCATCTCCTTACCCGGGAGAGTAATGTCGATTGCTTCTTTTTCTAATTGTTCCTGGAGTTTCTTAGCTTCCATTTCCTGAGCTTTCTTTGCCCATCTATCCTGGATTGCCTGCTTAGCGTCATTGATAGCCTTACCAAATGCGCCTTTTTCCTCCTGTGAGAGTTCTCTCATAAGTCCCATAAGGGAGGTGAGTTCACTCTTCTTTGCCAAGTAAATGTTCTTGATGACTGCAAGTCCTTCAAGGTTCTTGGCTTCTTCGATTTCTTTAAGAGCCTTTTCTCTGATCTCAAGGACTCTTTCGATTGCACTAGCCATTGTTGTGCCTCCTAATAAATAAAAAGACGGCTCAGGAGCGGTTACCCGCGGTGCCATCCTGTTCATCAAATATATTATTGATGCTCTAATAGCTATAACCCGCAACGGGGAGAATCTCTTCTCCGTTCTCCGAGGTGAACTTCATCTAGCCTATCCCAGGATGGTCACTCTATTCATCCTTCCCACTGAGAAACGTCTTCTAGATTACTCTTCTCTTCAACGAACATTGAGTATTTTAGACTGCTATTTCTATGAAATAAAGAAAAAAGATGCAGGTTACTACATCTTCTCTATTTATTCAGCATTCATCCAGTCGTCATGCCAATTGACACAGATGTCATCGGCCCCGGAATTTAGTTCAAACTTATTATGATCAAATGAGTCTTCATACACGAGGGTGGCGACTTTTTTCAAAGGATCCTCGGTATAGGTTATAAGGTTATTGTTTTTGTTATATACACTATATTGCTTAATGGAGGAATCAGGTCCTAACATATCGTTTTCGTCTTTTATTATCTCGCTGATGGATGAATATTTTGGTGATCTTACGTATTTGCTCATGAATGAATAATACGATTCGAGGACATCTAGCGAGACTGAATCCAATTCTTTGGTAACCTCAAGTTTGAACCTGGTTTCAGTTCCTGTAATTGAATATTTAAAACAATTCACATAACCAGTTCCAAGATATGAGACCTCGAAATCGAATGTGTGATATTTGCTATTGTGTGGATTTTCTCCGCAGTCTCTGGTTTTCGAATAGGTGATTGGATAATTTGAATCTATTAGGTCATTAGAAATCAAACAGCAAATGCGTCCCACATAATAATGATTTTTGCCTAATGGGTCGTTAACGTGAGGACCGCGATTAACGCAACCGCTTAGAGCAAGGGAAACTAAAGGTAATAAAAATACATTCTTTCTCATAACGTTATTATAACACATAAGGAATAAAAAAATAAAAACCGTTGAACTACAACGGCTTATCCGAGAATGGAGGAGATCCAGTCTCTG
>JAKSVD010000107.1 GCA_024408305.1 Bacilli bacterium
AGAAAGTTCATTGCATTGCAAAATAATGAGATATTTGAATAACTCATCGTTTCTGTTATTTTGAACCATATCAGCAACCTTGATTCTGTCAATGTTGTAGATATCAACAGTCAAAGCTTCTTTGATTATCTGCGGATTGAACTTGCCTGTTTCATCTGAAAAGACTCTGGTGTGGGAAGGAAGATATCCATTAACCTCCATGAATCTTAAGGCGATGAATCTGTTAAACCAGGTATAAGCAACTTCTTCCATAACGATATCAAAGCCATTAGCGAATCCCTTGCCATCTTCATTCGCGTGGATGTTTGAAATCAAGTCGTCTCTTTCAGTTACTTCTGCTTTTGAAAGGACTCTACCTTTGATAACTCCGTTTAACGCAGCTTCTGCGCCTTTTTCGGTGATTCCATATTCAAAGGCTTTTTGTCTAACTAATTTTTGCAATTCTTCTCTGGCGTATTCAACATAGCCAAATACAGCGTTCTTATCCATATGAAAGCCTCCAATTACTTAATCTTTACTCCACCATTTGGAATATATTTATATAACTTCTCTTTCAATTCGTTGATATAAGCATCTACCTCAGGTTTTGTTTTCAATACTCTTGGTTGAATTAATTCATTTCTATCAATGTCTGTAGGCTCTTCCACAACAGGATCGACTGGATCAGGTCCTACAGATATTGGTTTAGCATTTAATAAAGCTGCGATTGCCTCATCTTTGATTGTGTCTATTTTTGTGTTTTCTGCAGCAACAGCAACAATCTTATTGGCACCTTCAACATATGAAATCTCAGCGTCTATTTTGCTGATATATGAGTTGTAGATATCCCTACTGTATTCTTTTGTATATGTAGCTAACTCCTTCTTAATTGCATCTATTTTGCTTAAGGAATCATTTTTCTTAGATTGTAATAATGTAGAATGTTCAGTTTCTAAAACAGCCGTTAAACTAGGTAGTTCAGCTATTCTAGAGAACGGTCTAGGCATTGCTAAAATAGCATTGATTGTATCCAATGCGCCTTTAGCCTTCTCATTGTCATTAATGTAAGATAAGTCGTCGCTGAAGAACTTAACCTTCAAGACCGCTTTATCATAAATTCCTTTTTGAGCACCCTTAAAGAATGCAGAAATGTCCTGCATATCATCTTGAGCATCTAATAAATCGGCTTCAGAATCTTTAATCTTTTGTAAAAGCTTTGTAGCATCGCTCTTATAAAGAAGGATGGAATTATATAAGCTCTTAGCGTTAGTGATCGCATCCTTTTGAGGATAGCTACCATAATTATAATTGCTTAAGAAGCTTTCGCATTCATTTACGTAGTTCGATAGAACGTTGTTTACGTATTCGATGAAGTCGTCCTCTTTTGAAGGTACATCCATTGAGTTTGTAAAGTCCTTCATGATGTTGATGCATTTTGTTAAAAGGACAGGATCAATTGCGATTCTTTGCTTGATGATTACAGAGTCGATATAGCTCTTGTTAAAGAACAATGTTGTGATTTGAGAGTCGTTCTTCTTATATTCTTTGCCATTATAAGAAAGGATAACCTTTTGGTCCTTCATAAGTTCAGCTACCATAGCGGCGATATCGTATCCTCTATAGCCATAAGGCTTAGCTTGATATCTCTTGTAGATTTCAGCCATAGTAACTGTGGCCATGCTTTGGTATCTTAGTGTCAAATATGTTTCTAAAACGCTGACAGCATCAGGGTTTGAAATCATTCTTCCAGTGATTTGGCTTTCTTCTTCTAAAAGTAATGCCTTTACTTCATCTGGAGAATTGTAGTTATGTGTGATTTTATCTAATTCTGTATAAACGGAAATAACAAGTTCAGTTAAAGCGTTAGCAATCTTGTCTTTTGATGTGCTGCCTTTGATGCTTACCTTGTTACCGCCAATATAGAATGTTGCATTCTTAACAGCAGCATCGATATACGCACTGATGGATTTTCTATCAATCTTAGCTTGCTCAACACGTGCTGAAATAGCACTCTTAACAGCTTGAGGAAGAGCGGATTGATTCTTTGTTTTGTTATATTTCTCAACTCTAACAACATCGACAAACTTGTTGTAGAAGTCATTTTCCGGAGGCAATACGCAGATGATTCTGTTGTCTTGCATAGATTGGAACATTAAAGTTTGTTCTCCACCAGCATCGGATAATGGGTTGCCTGGAGTGATAACAGTAAATTTCATCGCGTCAAATTGAGGACCGATTGGTAAGTCATCCACAAATCTTCCAAATTCGTAGTCGTAAATACCATATTTAGCTTTTTTGCTTGGATAAATATCACCAAAAATGATGTCTCCGATTGATCTAGAGATTTCCTCTGTATCTACATGGGTCTTTTGAATTTCTACTTCTACTTCCTTTTCTTCATTTGAAAGGAAAGTATAGACTTCACCGTTCTTGGAAACATAGTTGCCCATCTTAAGTCTTTCTAAAGACTCTCCGACTTTCTTTCTTAATGCGATTTGGTCTTGGTCGATGGATTCTGTCATCATGATGGCAATATTGTTGATTGTTGCCTTGATATCTCTATCAACGTATCTGATCAAATAAAGGAGTTTCAATACGCATACGTCGTATTTTTCGATTCCTAAATGTTCATCAGCTGCATTTATTGCCTTATTGACTAAATCCCTAGTCATTGAATTGACTTTTTCTGAAATTGTATCGAAGAACCTATCAAATGAGAAAAGAGCACCGTTATTGTTGCTCCCAACAGTTAAATCCTCAAAGATAACGTTACCACTACCTTTACTCTCGATGATACCAAGTCTGAATGCGCCCAACATGTTTCTTGAGTTATCTGAGGTGTCGAAACCTGCTTGGTCATGCATTCTTAATTCGTTCAATACGCTTTGAAACAATCTGAATTGGTATGGAACGAATGGATAAACTTCAACGAATTGCTCAACTGAGTTATATCCTCTAAGTTCTGCAGTAGCTTGTTCGAATGTGAATGTATTTTTCAATGATGCTTGCTTTGCTTCATAGACAACGCTTAAGCAATCTCTGCCGGTCTTATTCTTAGCAAGCAATCTCTTCTTAACGACCTCTTCAACGGACGATGATGTCAAATGTATTCTTGTGTCGAATCTTCCCATAATCTTAGAGAATTGGTCGCCTTTGACCTTGATGACCTTATCAATTTGTTCTTGAGAAGTTACGATTACCCAAACCTTGCCTTTACACTTAGTTCCCAAATCCTCAACTACAGTTTGAAGGTTAAGCATCAAATTGACATCTTCACCGATATATTGGCCAATTTCATCAACCATGAAAACGAGTCTAAAATCCTTATCTTGTGAGTCAACATAGGCTTTGATGTCGTCGACTAAAGAATCAATATTAAATACTTTTGTATCTTCACTATAGATAGTCTTCTTTGCAGCATCCTCTGACATGATTCCTGAATCAACAAGAGCTTGAACCATTAAGTCAGCATATAGATCGAATGCATCTCTGCTTTCTTCCCATGTAATCATGTTCAATTCATAGAACTTGTCTTTAAAAAGCTGGAGTTTGCCTAATCTATCAAGATTTTGCTCAAATCTTACGACTTTGATGTCTCTGCCAAAGTATCCTAGTGAATTGTAGAAAACTTGAGCGAATACTTCTTTGATAGCGGTTTTTGTCTTGTCACCGCTTAAACTATCTACATTGAATAGAATTGTTTTGTTTTTCTTAGAGCATGCGCTCTCAATCATATCGAATTCCATTGGGTCATCGAATTTGCCCCTGAAGTATTCTATAGTCTTCTTTCCGTCAACTTCCTTATTCTCCAAAAGATATGAGAGCATCTTCAAGAAATGTGATTTACCTGAGCCGAAGAAGCCGGAAATCCAGACACCCATCTTATCTGTTTGGGAATCAAACGATTCGGCAAAGTTATTAAAGAACTTATGGAAGTGAGGCTTTAACTCCTTGGTTACAACATATTCTTCTAATTCTTGCTTTAAGACGTTTTCTTTGTCATCGTTGACTTTGACGACGCCGTTTATATTTCTATTAATGTTTTTTTCAAAAATATCTCTGATTTGCATAAGTTTTGTCTCCTTTGCCTATTTGATTAAGATGAATGATCTGTAGTGATTATCATCGAAGAATTTATTGAATAAAGTGAGTGTCTTACCATCGTATCTGCCTGGATAAAACACCACGACAGGTACGTCCTTGAACTCATCGGCGATGTTTTCAAGCATTGTATGGATTCTCGTAAATGGATAGATTTTTCCAACACCAGACACAATGACGATATCGCCTTTTTTGTGGTTGTCGTATTTCATCTTTTCCACATATAGTTTAGGAGGCATGATGGTTTTAAGTTGTTTCTCGATTGCATCCTTGCCGCTTCTTTCCTCAAGGGCATCTACTCTTTCTAAAAGTTTTCTGTCCTTTAGGTGATCAACAAATATATTGTATAAATCATATTGGATAGGATTGATTCCCTTTTCCTTGTGTAAATTTTCCAAGAAGTATCTAACCGCCATCTCTTCTTCTGGATTATAGGAGAAGATGTAGATTCCAACTTCATTGCCTAATCCCTTGTTAGTTAGGAAGTTCTCTTCGTGGAATTTGTTTTTTACTTCATCTAGTCTTTCATTGATACTCGACATCGTTGAACCTCCTATATCTCGTTGAACGCGCAGAGAAACTCATAATCCCCACGGTCTCTTATTAACTGAATCAATTCATCGTCAGCATTGATTGGATTCAATTCAGTGGATCTTATTGTGTTTAAATAACCGGTCTCTGCTAAGCATTTTATAAGAACACTTTTGATTTTTCCTATTGTCGAATCGCTCCATGTACTGACGCTGTCCACGCGCCCTGATAGTTGTACAAAGAAATGATTAACATCTGTCTTATCGAAAGAAAGAACTCTTGATTGGAACTTCTCGCCGATAACGTCGATCATGAAGTCTCTTACAAGAAGGTTTTGGCACATCATTGCATACAAAAGAGCGAGCTTAGAAGTCGATGTTGTGCTATTAGCGATAATATCAACTAGTCGATTGTCGCCAGTGAACGTTAGACGATTATAACATGCTCTTGTAATCAATTTATAGCTGACTGTTGAAGGGTACTGAAAAAGATTCTCGTCTGTGCATTCCTTTAGAATCTCGTCATAGTTCATTCCCTTTAGGATTAGTTTTGCAACAATCCTATGTTCATAATATAGAAATTGTTCCCTTGTTAGAGATCCTCCATATACAGGAGTTTTGCTATTATCGTTCATTTGCTTCCTCCTTCATGTAATCTTCTATGTTGATTCCATTCTCCTCACATAAAAGTTTTACTTTTCTTTTAACTTTTATTGTTGGCTCATGATGCCCATTCTCATATCTGTTGATAGAGGCAAAGGAGACATCCAAAAGCTCCGCCATCTCAGTTTGAGAAAGCAACAATTTATTTCTTAATTCTTTAAGTATTTTAGTCCAGGCCATAACACACCTCACATAGACAAACCGATATATAATAAAAGTATAACACTTTTATCGAAAATTGTATAGTGATTTATATAAGATTATAGATAAAACTAAGGGGCATTTTTGGGACATTCTTTCAACAATGCAGCATATTATGCTTTTTCTTTTTTTCTAAGCTGATATCTCTGTTGTTTTTTTCTATTTCTAGCGCATTGGCAGTCATATAGCTCGCAGTATCTAGCTCTATTACTTTTCTTTAGGAAGAATCTATGGCAATTCTCACATACCCCATAATAGCCTTCTGACCAGTTTACTGAATCTG
>JAKSVD010000108.1 GCA_024408305.1 Bacilli bacterium
TTCGCAATGTTGTTCATGTCGTCCATTATGACATCTTTATATTGATAGGGAAAATGTTTTACCAAAAAAGGCACCCATTTGGATGCCTAGTTCTAGCAATTAATCGTTATCTGAATCTTCTTCGATTGCCTGATTTGCTCTGGCCTCATCGAATTTAGCTTTCATCGTAGGATTACCGCGAGTCAATCTCTTAATAGAGACATCCTGCGCTTTATCGTTTGCGAGTCGAAGCTGTCTTTCTGAACCGAGTAATGCTTCTTTGGTCTTCTGGAGATGATCGATCGTCTTATCGATTTCATCAATTGCCTTCTGGAACTTGTCAGATGCTGACTGGAAGTTCTTCTGGAAGCCTGCTTGGAAGTTATGGAGCTCTTTTTCGAAGTTGGTGACATCAACGTTCTGAGCCTGAACAAGAGCAAGTTCCTGTTTGTACTTGAGGGAATTGAGATTTCCATTTCTTAAGAGACCGATGATTGAGAGGAAGTTCTGAGGTCTTACAACGAACATCTTCTCGTACCTATGCGAGACATCAACGATGCCTGCATTGTAGTAATCATTATCAGCTTCAAGCATTGAGACGAGTACTGCGTATTCGCAGTTCTTCTCTTTTCTGTCTTTATCGAGTTCTCTGAAGAAGTCCTCGTTCTTGTGTTTTGTTGCGGTTGTCTCGTTTTCGTTCTTCATTTCGAACATGATGGAGACGACCTCTGTTCCATCTTCGGCGTAATCTCTAAAGATGAAGTCGCCTTTAGAACCTGTTCTAGCGTCATTGTCTTTCTCGAAATACGCTTTTGGATAGGCGTATGATCTGACCTTATCGAATTCGATCTGACAATGCTGTTCGAGTGTTTCTCCAACAAGTTTTGTAGACATTCTTGTCTTAAGGTCTTTATAGTAAGCAATCTGCTCATCAAGTCTCTTGACTTCTTCTGCATGTTTCTCGGAAAGTGATTTAGCATTTAAATCATTTTCTTTATCTTTAAGTTCAATCTGAGACTTAAGATCGGCGATAGCCTTGTCAGATGATGACTTCTGCTTCTCAAGCTCAAGCTGGTTATTAGCCGTCATGACCTGAATCTGACTCTTTAATTCTGCAATTTCTTTGTTTGCGTCTTCTAAAGCCTTTGCCTTATCAACCTGTGCGTTGATCTTGAGCTGGCTTAACTCTGCATTCGCTTCGTTTGCTTTCTTCTGTAGTTCGTTCTTCAACTCAGCTTCGCGGACCGCGAATTTGCCTTCAAGGGTCTTCTCATGGGCTGATGTCTGGGCAAGCTGCTCTTTGAGTTTTGCGATTTCGACATTGAGACTGTTGAGTTCCTGCTGATGCTCAGCGTTTCTCTTTTCCTGGGCAACCTGGTTGCTAAGGGTTGTTTGTTTGATAACGGATTCGATTCTAGCTTTTACTGCTTCTTCGATTTCATGCTGCTTAATTTCTTCGCGGATAGCAGCGTATCCTGATTCGTCAATTGTGAACTGCTGACCACAGTGTGGACATTTGATTTCTTTCATTATTCATCCTCCGATGGGTTTTGTTATCTGGTTTTATAATAGGGTGATTAAATTACTTCTTTAATTTTTCCACCCTTTCACTGAAATGAATTAAGGTTTCTTTGTCTTCCTCTCTCAAATATTGAGAGATGTCTTCAATTGTGTAGATCTTATCGTAATAAGCACTGGCGATTGAACATGCGATTGCAGCGACTGTATCGCAATCTCCGCCAAGTGATACCGCCTTTCTAACGCAGTCCTCATAATCTTCTGATTCTAAAAACACAGTGATTGCTTGAGGAACCGTTCTTTGGCAAGTCTCATCAAACGGGAAGAACTCACGCATTTTTGCGTATGTTATGCTGCCCATATCAGGATAGAACTCTTTTGTAATATAAGTTCTTATCTCTTCTTTTGATTTGCCATCTAGTGCCATTTTAATTGAAGCGGCTGTTGCTTTTGCGCCTTTAACGCCTTCAACATGATTATGAGTAACACTTGCAGTTATTTCAGCAAGCAATTCAGCTTCTTTTAAGTCTTTTGCTATATATGCAACGGGGGACACTCTCATAGCGGAGCCGTTTCCGAATGAGTTATAAGGTCTCTTCTCTCCAAATGGTAATCTGCACCACTTATAGAACATGCCTCCGAATCCAGCGCCTTTTCTGCCCTGGAAATACATGTTGCTGAACTCAATCTTCAAATTGTTATGCCATTCGGTTCTGTACTGTTCGGTATCTTCCACCTCTAACGGCATTTTTAACCATGCTTTCATTATGGCTAATGTAAGGAGGCTATCATCCGTCATATGCATATGAGGCTGGAACATTTCGAAATTCATATCATATGTGTTATCAAACTCATAGATAGATCCGTTGATATCTCCCACCAACGCTCCAATGATTTTGTTATTCATTCTTCTCGCCCCCTTTACAGGCATAGATAGCATTCTGCGTTGTCTCAATTTTAGCAACTGAGTTACAACTGTCGATAATCTTTGTGATTTCTTTTCTGCTGAGTCGCTGTTTTTCTTTCAGTTCCTTACAAAGAGCATCGAATAATGCGTGGTTGTCATTGATTGCCCATTCCGCTTTTGATGTCGCTATCTCAAACAGCTCTTTAATTTTCTTTTCTCTTTCCGAGCGACCATCTTGCGATAATCCTGAAGGTATTTGGCAATTCCTGCTGCGATACTCCATTGGCGAATAATACTCATATCCGTATTTTCCGCTGTTCAAGATGTCGTTTGCAATCCAGTGCGCTTTAGCGATATCGTCTCGTGATCCGGTTGTACAATCTCCATTGAATTTTTTCTTTTCGGCTATATTGCCAGCTAAAAAAACGGCAATTTGATTCTCTAATGATGAAACAAGTTGGCTCTCGGCATCTTTCTCTTCCTCTTCATCCTCAAATAGTTCCGTGACGTGGTTGCCTCTAATTTCACCATACTGTTCCGCACATAAGGAACCGATTGTTCCTGTTAGGGCGTAGTTTACAACAAAGTGTCCAACCTCGTGAGCGACCACATGATCATCGACAAACCTCATTGTCTTCTTGATATCTTTAAAACGGATTATCGGTATAATCCTTTCAAAATCGGCCATGTCGATCTCCGTTTTGCTTGAGGATAAGCAATCGATTAACGTTTCGTTGATAAGTGTCTTGATGTCTGCGCACGAGAAATCCACTGTTTTAGATGAGATTTCTTTCGGGCTGATGTCTTTGAACAGTGGATTCTTATCAAGGTATAACTTAGCAATTTTTGTCCTTGAATGAGAATCTGGCATAGGTACGACTATTTGTTTATCCATACGTCCGCTTCTTAAGAGGGCGGGAGGCAGTTCGCTTCTATGATTTGTTGTAGCAATTACCATAATCCCATCACTGCTATTGATGCCATCGATTTCCGTTAAAAGAACTTTTGTTGTTTTTCTTGAGTAATCAGAAAAGAAATTGCTGTTTGATACAAGTTCGTCAATCTCGTCGATAAAAATGATTGATGGCGCCTGATTTCTCGCTCTGGCAAACAATTCTCTAATGACTTTGACGGTTCCTTCTTCGTCAGCTGTTTCGCTGTTTTCAAATTCGAAAAGAGGGACGTTAGATTCGTTCGCAATCGCTTTAGCAATCATCGTTTTGCCCGTTCCGCATGGACCCGCTAGCAAAAGGCCTTTAGGAATATATGCGCCGGCCTGTTTGAACTCGTCGTATCTTTTTAATATATTAATGATCTTCTTTGCTTCTTCTTTTTGTTCTTCATAACCAGCAATGTCATGAAGTGTGATTTTTGATTCTGTCACTGTATGTGCCTCCTAGCATTTAGCTTTGTAATCTAAATGTAGGGTGAATGATAAAGAAAAACGGCGTTTTTCGCCGTTTTGATTAAAGACCAGATTTTTTAAGGAATTTGCGGATTTCGTAACGCTGGGCCATGTCATCAACTCGCGAAGATAATATCTCGAGTTCGTTCAATACATCATTCCTAAACGGATAACCATCTACGCTCTCGAAGACGGCCTTCAGCTCAGAATATTTTATAACCTTGTATTCTTCTCCAAATTTTCTACCGTTAACGTATCCGTTATTGTAAATAGGCTTGTCCGCTTTGTAATCTGGTACAAGGACAAAACGATAAATTGGCAAATCTTCTCTTTCTTGGATGAATGCGTCTACTAGAGACTGAATATAGTATTTTGTGAGTTGGCAAATACGATCGCCATCACTAATGCTTTCCAATTCGTCATCAATCTTATTCAAAATGGCATTGTATACGCGAACTTTCTCTTCATATTTCAGAATTGTGGACCTGCGACTGTTTTCTGAAGGTGACCTTTCAGGCTTATATTCAGAATATACAGATAGTATTTTTTCCTTCAACACATTGATAGAACATGAGTAATCCAGAATCTCAGAATCAATTTTGTTTTCAATCACAAATGTACAGGTTGGAAACCTCATCGTCAAATCGACGTGCTTATCTTCTCTCTCAATGGAAAAACTACCGTCCTCCGCTAAATAAAACGGTCTATCAATGCCTTTTTTTCTTAAAAGAAAGCTGCAGAAACTTGATAATAATTCCGGAGATTTTCCAAATAAGAAAGCAATCATGTTAGAAACGGATAGTTCATCTTTTTCGTTTCCAGTAGCCAAAAACAAAGAGTCGGCCACAGTAAAATGATCACCGTTTTTAGGATAACCAGGGAACTCGCGCAATTCCTGGTCATAATCCATCCACTCAATGTTTCTTACAATATCTTCAAATCTTTCTATGTTATTCTCCGACACATATAACCTCATGGTTTCGTTCGACATGTTCTGATTTATGTGGAAGGAATCATCATCAATTTCATTCCCGTTTGCATTCTTTTTGATCTTGATGAAATGAATGCCATTCGGGACCTTCATATCGATAGGATCCATGTAAAAAGTGGCCAATGTATTCTCACCATCCGGGAACCCACCATACGTATTATCGGCAAACATTAATCTAAGAGGTGTTTCACCATATTTCGCTCTAGGGAATTGGGTGTTAAACGCGCAGTATCTTTCGTTTTTTCTTCCCATGCTTTGGCCAGATATGCTGACGCCGTTAATTGGGTGGAGGTTTTTTGCATATGCCAAAACTCTGAATTTATCTTTTTCACCAGCAAAATTGGTAACCATTAAAAGTCTTATGTCCGTGGCGTGCGAAAGCCTATAAGCAGGGATGATTCCATCACTGTTAAACCAGATCAAATGTTTGCCTTCGCATTCATCAGGCACAAAAAAATTAATGTTCTCATGTCCAATATTCTTCTCGTTTCTTTCCCCCAAATATCTGCCGGAAAAGGTGTTCATGATTAAATAAAGCTTGCTCATATTTTTTCTCGTTATATCTATACCGTTTTATTATATCCACCTTTTAATAAAAGAAAAACCGCGGAAGGAGGTAAGGACCGCGGAGTTCTTGTCTTTTGAATCATCTGGATTATGGAAACTAGTGTATTGATGAAAGGAGGGGCACCTGATGATTCAAGACCCGCTGAAGAGTTACTGGGAGCGGGCTGCGAGCAATGAGATTCGTCTCACCTCTCACACATATATAATAGGGTGATTATTATGCAATTCCGTTAATCTCGTCTTTTTTTATATTATTTTTGGCAAGATAGTAGTAATAATCGGATTTTTCTTTATCCGCTTCCACTATCTCACCCTC
>JAKSVD010000109.1 GCA_024408305.1 Bacilli bacterium
CTTTGGGCATTCGCTCAGTCCAACTTAGTAAATAGATCAGGCGCAAGCTGGGTCTGGAACTTCACCTGGTGGAGAGGCGCATACATCGGAGCAATCGCATTATTTGGAGCAGCAACAATTGGAATGGGCGCTCTCTATTTCATCTCGCTAAAGACAAAGGAAGAGGCTAGTGCCTCAAATGAATAAGGGGGGAGAAACAACAATGAAAATTAAGTTACCAATCATTACCTACATCATTGCGGCATTCCTTTCTCTTGCCTCACTCGTCTCAATCATCATCAGCAACAGCGTTGCGGGATACCAGATGTCAGGGTATGCGTTGACACTTATTCCGCTTATCTTAGCAATCTTGGCTTGTGGAGCCTCAATTGCTTACTCTTTCCTCCCAAAGAAGAACGAAATAGTAAAGGTTGCTTTAGGCTTCGTTGCAATTTGCTTGATTTGTTGGGCATTTGGCAATATCATTCTTCAGCGTTCAGAGCTTTTAGCAGCTCAATTTACCTATGATAAGGTTAACAAAATTGGATGGCAGGCATTAATACCATCCCTCATTTCAATAGGATTGTCGGTCTTATCCGCAATCTCAATCACCATTGGTGCTTTCCTCAAAGATTAACTTGAGGTTAATACATAACAAAAAAGGAGATAATTAACATGAAAGCAAACAAAATCTTACTTGCAGCATCAGCACTCGCACTCGTCGGAGGCGTTGTCGCTTGCGGAGCATCAAACGATGTCTCATTCGAGCTTAAGACAGCAGCTTACAGCAACGACGCTAAGGCTGACATCAACTACTTCCTTAACTTAAATAAGGATCTCACAGCTGTTCTTGAATTCGAGAACACATTCAACGGCAACGGCGCTATGCAGAAAATCGCTGAAGGTTCATGGACAGTTAAGAACGGCGCTATCGAATCAGTCACACTCGGTGGCAACGCTCAGGGCGTTAAGGACGGCTATGTCCAGTGCTACCTCTCACTCAACGCTTCAGGCCTCATCATCGCAGGCGAAGACGATGCATTAATCAAGCTCGACTTCTACTTCGACGAAACAAAGAAACCAACAGAAGAAAAAGAAGAGAAGGCAACTGTCACTGTCTCAGCTTCATATGAGCACGTCACAAAGGTTGAAGTTTATGACTTCGCTTTCACATCAGGACCAGTCCTCGTTGCCGATAACAAAGTCACAGTCGGAAACTTCATGGCTATCAAGGTCGAATGTGAAGCTGGCTACGAAGTCGAATCAGTCAAGCTCGGCGACAAGGACGCAGGACTCCAGTCAGGTTTCTACTGCGCTCAGGCAGATGAAGCAAAGGCATACGCTCTTGCTATCACAACAAAAGCTGCAGCAGCTGCTTAATTAGTTTTATCACTGATTGACTAAGCCCATTTTTATGGGCTTTTTCTATTTGTATATATTGAAAAGACCGCCTTTTTAGCGAATAATAATTCTAAGAGGTAAACATTATGTCTATTAAAGCTAATTTTAAGTCTAATAAATTATTTATTAGCATTCTTTCTGCTGGCGCACTCTTATGTTTAGGCGCCGGCGTTGCTCTCGATGTTGTCGGCAACGTCTATTCCGGAACAATGAACGTTTTGTTCACCAAGAATTCAGTGGATAAAGCCGCTTTGCAAGCTGCAATTGATAACGGCAGAGCCCTTAATCAAAAGGTTGAAGAAGAAGGCGCAGTACTGTTAAGAAACGAAAACAATGCACTTCCACTATCCGGAACAACAAATGTTAACGTCTTTGGCATCAGATCGACCCATTTAGTCGTTAATGGAGCTGGTTCAGCAGCTTCAAACCTAAGTAACATGCCGACTTTGAAGCAATCACTAGAATCTGCGGGATTCAAAGTTAACAAAGATTTGTGGGATTTATCTGCAAACACTAAATTATCTAACGCCCCTAAGGTATCTTCGCAAGGCGGTGCTCCAGATATTGGAGAAATTCCTCTTTCCTCATACACAGGAAATGCATCCTTAGATAAGGCAAAGGCATTCTCCGATGTTGCAATAGTCACATTTGGCAGATCAGGCGGAGAGGGCATGGACGTTACACGTGCCGGCCTTGAAAACAACACAAAGCATTACCTCCAGTTATCAAAAGACGAGGAAGCCTTGATTAAAGAGCTAAAAGCTAAATCATTTAAGGTCATCGTCTTACTCAATACATCTTATCCAATGGAATGTGGCTTCCTTGATAAATATAACGTTGATGCAGCACTATGGATTGGCGGCGTGGGCGTTACAGGAATAAACGCTGTAGGAACGATTCTAAACGGCTCAGTCAACCCATCTGGCCATCTAGTAGATACATGGGCATATTTGCATAGATCCTCATCCACTTTCATCAATTCAATGCAATATGACTTATACGATGAAACAGGAAAAGGCATCGCCGGATCAACCGATTACAGCGAAGGTATCTACATGGGATACAGATGGTATGAGACCGCAGACGCAGAAGGTTTCTGGGATACGGACTATGCAAAGATGTTCTATGGTGCATCAAATGGATACGATAGTGTGGTCCAGTTCCCATTTGGACATGGCTTATCATACACATCATTCGATAGAAAGATTGTCAGTGCTGAACACGATAACGGAAAGACTGTCTTCACTGTTGAGACAACCAACAAAGGAAGCGTTGCTGGAAAAGACGTATTCCAGTTATACGTTGAAAAACCATATGTAGAAGGTGGAATTGAGAAGGCTAAGGTGGAATTGATTGGATTCGAAAAGACCCCAATTCTTAATTCAAACGATAAATCTACGATGAAAATCACTGTAAAAGACGAGGATTTAGCATCATACGACAAGGCTGCAGATAGTGGAAAAGGCGCTTATGTCTTAGACGAAGGCACATATAAATTCTATTTAGGCGATGATGCACACGTCTGGAAGAACGCAACAAGCGAAAACACAAAACAAATCACACTTGAAAACAAAATTTATTCAGGCGAGAACAAAAGAGAAGGAGACGCTAAGCCAGCAACAAACCAACTTGCTGATGCTCAGCAGCATTCCGGCATTGATATGGAAGTCCTCTCCAGAAAGAATCACTTTGCAAACTACGGGGTAGTATTCAACCAGAAGAGCAACGTCTCAGTTTCTAATTCAAGCGAACAGTACAACAACATTGTAAATATTGCATACGCCGATAAGACAAAGGACTACAAGGGAGAAATCATCGACACAACAGTCGGTAAACCATCAGAACTAAACATCAAAGATATGATTAAAGAAGACGGCACAGTCGACTTCGATGATCCAAGATGGGATGAATTAGTCTCCAAAATGTCTTATGAAGATTTGAATAAACTCGTCGGAGGAGGCGGTTGGAGAACCGAGGCAATCGACTCAATCGGCAAGCCAGCTTGCGAAGACATTGATGGCCCATTCGGCTTATCTAACTTTATCAAGGCGTCAGCAGGCCAGGAAACCAAGTGCACTTCATACTGCACAGAGGTTGTCATGGCTTCAACCTGGAACAAGGAACTCATCAAAGAAGTAGGCGAAGCAATCGGAGACGACGCAAACGCAACAGGCACCAGCGGATGGTATGCTCCAGGCGCTAACCTCCACCGCTCTCAATTCGGCGGAAGAAATCCAGAATATTTCTCTGAAGACCCATATATCTCAGGAATTATGGCCGAACAAGAAATTTCCGGTGCAGCATCCAAAGGCTTATACACCTACATGAAGCACTTCGCGTTCAACGACATTGAGGCATCTAGAACCGCAAAAGAGGTTTGCGTCTTTGATGAGCAAACGGCAAGAGAACTTTACCTTAAACCATTCGAAATGGCCGTAAAATACGAGGAATTCGATGCAGAAGGCAAACAAATCGGCTATCCAACTAGAGGAATAATGGTTTCTTATATGTGGACGGGAGAAAACACCTGGTGTGGCACAAACTGGAACTTGCTCAACAACATCTTAAGAGATGAATGGGGATTCCAAGGAACATGCATCACAGACAACGCATTAAGAGACTGGATGCATATGGACTACGCTTTAAAGGGATCAACAGACCTTATCCTCACCGAAGGACAACAGACGATTACAAAATCAAATTGGAAAGATGAGGCTAGCTATATCTCAGCTCTTAAGACCGCTTCAAAGAGAATCCTCTACACATACGTTGATGGATTATCAAGAAGAACGGTCCAGGAAGTTAAGAGCACCAACTACTGGCCAACAGTCAATGTTGTCGCAAACGTTCTCCTATATGGTGGAGCAGCAGCCTGCTTATCTATAGCAGCTCTCAAGCTCTTAAAGAAAGAGAACTAATATAAGACGGGAATTCCATTTCCCGTTTTTTATTGCGAAGAAAAAGCCCTTGGTTTCCCAAAGGCTTATGGAGATTATAACTTTTCGCCGGTGTAGGCTGCTTTAAGGATCTCAACCATATCTGCAACAAGTGGAACTCTTGGGTTTGCAGGTGAGCACTGATCCTCGTATGCGAGGACTGCAACTTCTTCAATGTGATCGAAGTAATTCTTTTCATCGATTCCCATTTCTTTGAAGTTCGTCTTGAGTCCGATGTCCTTTGCGAGGTCTTCGCATGCTTTTGCAAGTGATTCAACACCTTCCTCTGGAGTTGAAGCTGGAAGTCCTAATAACTGAGCGATTTCCTGATATTTCTTATCAGCGCAGTACTTGTTGTACTTTGGCCAGACAGAAAGCTTTGATGGGACCTGACCATTGTATCTAATGACATATGGAAGGAATACTGAGCATGTATAGCCATGGACTGTGTGGAAGTAAGCGCCTGTCTTATGAGCAAGGGAGTGAGCCATTCCAAGGAATGCGTTTGCAAATGCCATACCAGCGATTGTTGCTGCATTGTGGATCTTTTCTCTAGCTTCGAGATCGTTCTTTCCATCGTGTACACATCTTGGGAGATACTTGAAGATGAGTTTGATTGCCTGTAATGCAAGGCCGTCTGTGTAGTCATTAGCCATGACCGAGACATATGCCTCTATTGCGTGAGTTAAGACATCCATACCAGTCATCGCAGTTGGCATTGCTGGGAGATTTGTCGTGAATTCTGGATCAACAATTGCAACAGTTGGTGTTAATGAATAATCTGCAAGAGGATATTTCTTGTTGTTCTTCTTATCAGAGATAACTGCAAATGGAGTGACTTCTGATCCTGTGCCTGAGGTTGTTGGGATACAGACAAGCTTTGTCTTCGTGCCGAGCTCAGGGTATTTGAGTGCACGCTTACGGATATCCATGAACTTCTGCTTTAAGTCATCGAAGTTAACTTCTGGGTGCTCATAGAATAACCACATGCCTTTTGCAGCATCCATAACCGATCCGCCGCCTAATGCGATGATGGTGTCAGGTTCGAATGACTTCATTAATGAAGCACCCTTCTCGACTGTTGCGATATCTGGATCTGGTTCAACGTCGCAGAAGAGCTGGATCTCAACCTGATTTCTTCTTAAATATAACTGCTCGGTAATCTTGTTTAAGAATCCGAACTTAACCATGGATGGATCTGTGACGATGAAGACCTTGGAAACGTCACGGCATGACTGTAAATACTGAATTGAATTTCTTTCGAAATAGATCTTGCTTGGAACCTTGAACCACTGCACTGTATTTCTCCTCTTACCAACTTTCTTGATGTTCAATAAATTAACCGCGCT
>JAKSVD010000011.1 GCA_024408305.1 Bacilli bacterium
CGGC
This sequence comes from Bacilli bacterium, assembly GCA_024408305.1. Lineage (GTDB taxonomy): Bacteria > Bacillota_I > Bacilli_A > RFN20 > CAG-826 > UBA4951. The sequence continues at coordinate 5 of JAKSVD010000011.1, forward strand.
GCGCTTGAATACGTCTATGAGGGAAGCCATGACGTCAACGTTATGAAGGGCGCAATGCTCATGGCCGATGCAGTTTCCACTGTTTCTCCAACCTACGCCAACGACCTCCATAGCCCATATTTTGGCATAGGACTCCAAGGCGTTGTCGATATGGTTCAGGGAAAACTATATGGAATTCTAAATGGAATCAACATGGATCATTATGATCCACGCAAGGATAAGAGAATCCCTGCAAAATTCTCAAGAGCAAATCTTGAGGGCAAAGATGAGTGCAAGGCATACCTCCAAGAAGCATTTGGCTTAAGAAAAGAGAAGGAGTGGCCACTCTTCTGCTCGGTTGCTCGTCTTGTTGAACAAAAGGGTATTGAACTCATTAAAGAAATCATTCCACGTCTCATGAAGATGGGTGTTCAAATCATCGTCTATGGACAGGGTGAACAACATTATATCGATTACTTCACCGAATTAACCCGCAAGTACCCAGGTCAGTTTGGTTTCTCAAGCGATTATAACGAAGAAATGGCCGCAAAAGTGTTTGCAGGCTCTGACTTCTACCTTATGCCATCAAGCTTCGAACCTTGCGGTTTATCACAGATGATGGCCATGAGATATGGAACAATCCCGATTGTCCACGAAACCGGCGGTCTTAAAGATTCTGTTAGACCATATTCTGACTTCGATGGTCTCGGTGATGGTTTCTCATTCACCCAATATAACGGAATGGCATTATATTTAGCCATCTTGCAGCCTGTTAAGCTTCACTTCGGCACGCCTGAAGCATTCGCGAAGCTTAGAGATCGCTGCCTGAGAAAAGACTTCGCCTGGAACAAATCTGCTCTCGTGTACGAAAAGATGTATTCAGATATTTGTGGTTCAGGAAATGATCCAAGCCTTTCATTCCTTGACGCTTATGAAGAATTAAAAGAAGCATACGAGGCACTAGAGGACCACAGAAACGCATATCTTGCCTTGCAAGAAGATGACTATGAAAATAGCGTTCAGGTTAGAATTGAAGGAGCGGGTTCAGGAACATTCTCTCTAAAATTCGATAAAAAGAACGGACTGCAGATGTTCCCATTCTCCAATGACAGCGCTGATAACACCGTTGCAGCAAGCTTCGACAACCTAATCGGTATGGCTAAGGGTGAGGTTTCTGCGGATCATCTCTTCGTAACTGGTCAAATGAAAGTTGAGGGCAACATTTCAAAAGGGGCTCAGCTTCGTTACTTGATCGGTAAAAAGACATTCTAAACAAACAAAGGGGCAAAAAAATGCTCCTTTTTTTCTTGCTTACTATATAATGAGGATATGAAGAGAAAACTATTATTAATAATCCCTTTTATTCTCCCTTTAGTTGGGTGTAGTGCTGTTGTTGATGGTTTAGGGCTATCCAAAACCGCCTATTTCATGTATCAAACAACGATGGTAACACCTGAAGGGCCTGCGCAATTCACCTTTGATGGCGGGCTATTTACAAGTGGATTTGATAATATTTCCTATGTAAAAACCCCTTTAATTGCGGGAGATTGTATCGAAATTGACTACACGGGAGAGATCGTTGTAGCAGAATCATACCCTTCCCAGTATTCCCTGAAAGGAAACCTTTTTAGCAGCAAGTGGCATTTGACCACAATTGAAGAATGGAACAAAGAGATATATTTAGAAGGAGGATTCACCTCTTATTATGACTACATCAATAGAAGAGGAAGCATGATAATGAATAGCAATTGGGTGATCCTTGATGAAGATATGAATTGCTGCCGTATAGAGGAATATGATGGCGACACCCTTTATGTCACCCAAGACATGAAATACGTGGAGAAACATAGATGTCCTCCAAACGCCAATTGTAACGTGCAACCATTTGTTATTGGTGGATTCTACGCTTATCGACCAGCATCTAGATAAAATTAAGACTCACTAATAAGGTGCGTTTTTTGCGCGTTTTTGCGAACATATGAATTCTCTACCATCAATAGAGCAAATAATGCTTAAACATTTTTTAATAAAACATTACAATGCATTGAACCCCATTTAATGAGGTGTCTTTTGTCTAAATGAATAAGGAGGAGAGATATGTTTAAGTTATACAAGAACTTAACTTGGAAGCAATTAGTTGCAATCATTATCATCTTTGGCCTTACCTTCTTGCAGGTCTACTGCACAATGACTATCGTGGATTTTGTTAAAGACATCATCCAATCGATTATGTATGTAAATTATCATAATAACCCTGCGTCATTCAGCCCTGAATTCGGAGCGTTAGTAGAAGGTTTAGGTGGATGGGATGGAGTGGTTGCTGCAATGTCTGCAAACCCTGCAACCGATCCAACAGCTTTAGAAATGGTTAAATCCATTGCAAACGCAACGACGGCTGATATTTGGTATAACGGCGGAATGATGATCGCGTTAGCAGCAGCGATGATGGTAGTTCAGGCGGTTATTTCGCTTATCGCTAGCTATGCAGCATCAGGCTTATCAACCACAATCAGAACTAAGTTATATAAGAAAGTTGAAGGTTTCTCTTTATCCGAGGTTTCCTTGTTCTCAACACCTAGTTTGATTAATAGAACCACAAACGACTTGCAGCATGTTCAGATGACCAACGTCATGATGCTTAGAATGATATTCGCTGCTCCAATCACAGCAGTTTGGGCTATCTTAAAGATCAGAGCCTCATCTGCTCCATTAACAATTGCAACAGCAGTGGCAATCGTCACAATGGTCACAATTCTTATCATCCTCATGATTTTGGTATTGCCAAAGTTCAAGATTGTTCAGAATTTGATCGACAGATTGAACGGAGTTGCTAGAGAAAACCTCACCGGTATCCGTATCATTCGCGCATTCAATGGAGAAAAATATCAGGAAGAGAAATTCGAAGAGGCAAACCAATCCTTAACGAAAACTCAGATATTTACCGGCCGTATGATGGCTTTGTTGAACCCATTCTTGATCATCATCATGAATGGCGTTTCCCTTGCCATTTATTGGATTGGCTCAAACCTTATCAATAAAGGCGAGATTGATTACGCAACCGTTCAGTCATTCTCAATGCTTGCAACCCAAATCATTATGGCATTCATGATGCTTATGATGAGGTTTGTGTTATGGCCACGTGCGGAAATCTGCGCTAAACGTATCAATGAGATATTCGATCAGGAATACGCTATCGTTGATCCTAGCGAGCCTAAGGAGCCAATAGAGCAGGGCACCATCGAATTCAAGGATGTCTCATTCAGATTCCCTGATGGCGATGATATGGCTATCTCTCATATTTCCTTTAAGGCAAATAAGGGCGAAACCGTCGCAATCATCGGCGCAACTGGTTCGGGTAAAACATCAATTGTTAACCTTATTCCTCGCCTTTTTGATGCAACAGAGGGCGAAGTTCTTGTTGACGGGGTCAATGTCAAAGACATGACTCAGAAAAAGCTCCGCTCCTTAATTGGATATGTTCCTCAAAGAGGATTCTTGTTTAAGGGAAGCATCTCAAGCAACGTTGCTTTAGGCAACCCTGAAATGTCTGAAGAGAATATCGTCGACTCATGTAAGGTTGCTGAAGCAGATACATTCGTCAGGGAAAAAGAAAACGGATACGAGTTTGAAATCTCCCAGGGAGGTAAGAACGTTTCCGGTGGTCAGAGACAAAGATTATGTATCGCTAGAGCTGTAGCTCTTCGTCCAGAAATCTATATCTTTGATGACTCATTCTCCGCATTAGATTACAAGACCGATAGAAAGGTAAGAGATAATCTTGCCAATATGGGCGATGGTGCAACAAAGGTCATCGTTGCTCAACGTATAGGTACAATCATCGATGCAGACCAGATTCTCGTTATCGAAGACGGTAAAGTAGTGGGCCACGGTACCCATGAAGAACTTCTAAGAAACTGTGATGTTTACTTAGAAATTGCTCTTTCACAGTTAAGCAAGGAGGAATTAGGATTATGCCAGGCCCAGTAGGACGTAGAGGAATGGCAGGAATGCCAATCCAGAAGGTCGACTTCAAAAAGAATATCGGCCGCTTGCTTAAGGAATATAAACCTTATTACGCTCAGACAATTATTTCCTTTATATTTGTCGCCTTATCTGTTGTTATCGCAATCTATTCGCCACAGATTCTAAAGGAAATGACCGATACCATCATGGAAGGAGCGGCCACTAAAAACATTGACCTTGACGCCGTTGCTACTCTTGCAATCCGCTTAGTCGTATTCTATGTTTGTGATTCCCTTTTCCATTTCTTGTTCGGTTTCATCATGAATACCATTACCCAAAAGTATTCAAAAGATCTAAGAACCCAAATCTCATCCAAATTAAATAGGATGAAACTCAAATACTTTGATTCACGCCACTATGGTGACACATTATCCGTCATCACAAACGACGTCGATCAGATCGGACAGTCTCTTCAGCAGTCTGTTACATCACTTGCCCAATCCATCTTTATGCTTACGGGCGTTCTTATTGCTATGTTTGCGACTAGCTGGCAGATGGCATTGACTGTTTTAGCCTCAATTCCATTGGTCTTTATAACAACTATCATCGTTATGAAATTCGCTATGCCGATGTTTAGAAGAAGACAGGCTCAGCTCGGCGTTGTTAATGGAATTGTTGAAGAAATCTATTCTGGACATATTGTCGTTAAGGCATTTAATGCAGAAGAAACAAAAGGCAAAGCCTTTGATGAGGCTAACGATAAGCTTCACTGGACCATGTTCAAGGCTCAGTTCTTCGGTGGAATCATGCAGCCTATGATGAACTTCGTCTCTTACGTTGCTTATGCAGCAGTCTGCTTAGTTGGCGGACTTCTTGTTGCAAAAGGAGATGTGGGTGTCACATTCGGTACGATCTCTGCATTCATGATCTACGTTAACTTATTCCAGAGACCATTATCTGATATCGCTCAGTCAATGAACGTCCTCCAGATGGCCGCTGCAAGTGCAAGCCGTGTCTTTGAATTGCTCGATACAGAAGAACAAGATGATGAATCAACAAAAGAAAAATTACTTGATTTTAACAACATCAAAGGACGCGTTGAATTCAAGAACGTCAAATTCGGATATGATGAATCTAGAATCATCATTCCTGATTTCTCCGCAACAGTTGAACCTGGCATGAAAGTGGCTATCGTTGGTCCAACAGGCGCTGGAAAAACAACCATGGTCAATCTTTTGATGAGATTCTATGAAGTAAATGATGGAGACATCACAATTGACGGTATTTCTATCAAAGATATGTCGAGAAACGAACTAAGAGATGTCTTTGGCATGGTCCTTCAGGATACATGGATGTTTGAGGGCACCCTTAAAGAGAACATCGTCTATAACAAGACCGATATCAGCGATGAAAGATTGAATGAAATTATCGATGAGGCCAACTTATCTCACTATGTTTCAACCCTTTCGCACGGCCTTGATACCGAATTGAAGGAAGATAGTTCGCTCTCTGCGGGACAGAAGCAGTTGGTCACGATTGCTAGAGCAATGGTGGAGAACGCCCCATTATTAATTCTTGATGAGGCAACCTCAAACGTTGATACCAGAACCGAGATTCAGATTCAGGAAGCTATGGATAAACTAACCAAGGGAAGAACAAGCTTTGTTATCGCCCATAGATTATCCACGATTAAAAATGCTGACATGATCCTTGTTATGAAAGATGGAAACATCATCGAGCAAGGAAATCACGATGAATTAATCGCAAAAGGCGGATTCTACGCTGGATTATACAATTCTCAATTCTCTAAAACAGGAGAATAAAAAAGACCCAGAGAGTGGCTGTATCCTTATAGGATAAGGTGGGAACATCTTAATTAGGTATTAGGATTCTCACTACAAGGTGAGCCTTCAACACAACCTAGCTATCCGATCCCGGTAGCTGAATGTAGGAAACGCGCAATTACTCTCCAGGCAGATATATTATAAACTAAGGAACGGAGGAACACTATGTTTAAAGAACTCGATGTAAAGGATTTAAGCAAGTACAAAGACTCCGTTTCTTTATTTAAAGAAGATGCAATTACGATCGTTAGAGATGGTGATAAATACAATCCTATGACTATCGGTTGGGGTGGTATTGGGGTTCTCTGGAATCGTCCATGTTGCACGGCATATATCCATGAAACAAGATATTCTAAGGAGCTGTTTGATAAAGAAGATTATTTTGTTGTTGCAACTCTATCGTCTAAAAACATTGAGCAACTTAGATATTTTGGAACCGTCTCTGGTAGAGATGAGGATAAAGCCCTTAAATCCGGCTTAACCTTAGTAAAAGATGGAGAAGTTGGATATTTCGAAGAATGCGAAATTGTCATCGTCTGCAAGAAAATGGGTCAGACTAAAATGGATATCGATTCTATACCGGATGGAGTTCGTCCGTGGTATGAGAAAGATGGAGTCCATTCCATCTATTTTGGAGAAATAGTTAAGGTTCTTATTAAAGAATAGTAGAATAATGGTATGAAAGAACAGTTTTCTAGAACCAAAAGATTGGTCGGTGATGAGGCGATGGAAACACTATATTCCTCGCATGTCGCAGTTTTTGGCGTCGGAGGTGTCGGCGGTTACGTTGTTGAAGCCTTGGCTAGATCTGGAGTTGGCCATTTTACAATTGTCGATGATGATAAGGTTTGTATAACCAATCTAAATCGCCAGATCATCGCCACTTACGACACTATCGGAAAAGATAAGTGCGATGTGATGAAAGAGAGAATCCTCTCAATCAATCCTGATGCAGAAGTGGAAATCCGCAAATGCTTCTATCTTCCTGAAAACGCAGATACGTTTGATTTCAATGAATATTCATATGTAATCGACTGCGTTGATACGGTCTCTGCAAAATTATCTATTGTTGAAAAGGCCACTAAGCTTGGAGTAAATGTAATCTCCGCAATGGGCGCGGGAAACAAAATGAATCCAGCAGACCTTGAGGTATCCGATATTTCAAAGACAGAAATGGATCCATTAGCCAAGGTCATGAGAAGAGAACTTAGAGCTAGAGGCATCAATCACCTTAAGGTGGTATATTCAAAAGAGCAGCCTCTAGTGCCATTCCCAGACGATTTTGATGACGGTGCAGGAAAAACAGAAGAGAGAAAAGGCGCTCCAAAGAAAATGAGCCCAGGTTCTAACGCATTCGTCCCTAGCGCAATGGGTCTAATAATCGCATCAGAGGTTATCAAAGACCTTATTGGATACAAGAAATAAGAGAGTATGAACGAGACGGTTGTTGCAACGTTATTTGTTGTCTTAGGCATACTCCCTTTTATTTTGACCTTGCTCTCGCAGGCCTTAATCAAGAAAGCAGTGGTTCGTTCAATCGTTCAAGTAATATCAGTCATCTTGTTCTTTGCTTGGATGGTTTTATTCTATTTCCATTATCAGGGATATTTCTCAATCTACTTAAACGAATTCCTTACCGTTTCGATATTCTTCATCGTGTATGCGGCCGTATTAACTGTAATTTTGGTGCCTATTAGATTTCTGACTAAAATCCCTTCGTTTATCTTTAGAAAATTACTCCATGTATCATGCTTCATGTCGGTAATCCCCGTCATTTTACTTTGTAAAACGGAGATGCTAGCTACTTTCATATTGATAATGTTCATGTTTTTGATAAGCAACGCAATCGGGATCGTTGAGCCCTATGAGTGGTACAAAACCCTGTTTGTTGAAAAGAGAAAAGGAGAAGTTAGATCAAGCTTTGTTCTCTTCTTTGCCGTTGCTGCATTATTAACGTATCTGGGTTGGGGCAAGCTATATAGTCCATATCTCCCTATCGTATCAATTTTAGCATGGGGCCCAGGAGATGGGGCTGCCGCCTTAATTGGAATCCCGTTTGGAAAACACAAATGGAAGATGAAGTGGGTTGATCAGAACAAATCAATAGAAGGCACGATTGCTAACGTTGTTGTCACTTTTATCTCGGTTGTTATGGCTTTATTCCTATTAACTCCTCTAGCCTGGTATTTAATAATTCTCTTTGGGCTTTTAGTATCCCTAGTTTGTTCATTTGCCGAACTTGTAACTAGAAGGGGATTTGACACATTAACTGTCCCGTTAACCGCGTTTATCATATTATCTTTCACTGTTTTATTATAGGTAACAAAATATATCGATAAATACTGCATATCATAAAAAATGCAGTGTTTTTATATAAAACAAGCATTTAAAAATAAAAAGTAAGATATTATCGAGTAATATTGTTACCTAATTAAATTAGTGAGTGACAAATCGATATCTTGTTGTATTGTTGCTGCATGGAAATTAAGCAAACTACTTGGTACTCCGAAAGATTGAATAGAGAGATGACTGTCAAAGTCTACGGACCTTCTGGAGCCCCAATTCTCTGTTTCCCATGCCAGGACGGAGATGCAAACAATTACGAAGGTTATGGCATGATTGATACATTGGCCCCATTTATAGAGGGCGGATATGTCAAATTGTTCTGCATTGATGGAGATGATCTTCATTCGTATTCGGATAAAGGAGGGGATAAGGGTCATCGCTCCTGGATGCTCGAACAATATTACGAATATGTAATTAAAGAGGTGCTTCCGTACATTTATAACGACTGTGGTGGATTCATATTGCCTTATACATTCGGATGCTCCCTTGGAGCGGATCATGCAACAAACATGTTCTTTAGAAGACCAGACCTTTTCGCCGGAACCCTTTCCTTATCCGGCTGTTGGGATTCTAGATATTTGTTTGATGGGTGGTGCGACACCAACCTATATAACAATTGCCCAATGTTATTCTTAAAGAATATGCCAAACGATCATTTCTATATTGATATCTACAACAAAAGAAAAATGATCCTCTGCGTTGGACAGGGACCATGGGAAATCTATGGTGTTGAGAACCTTAAGACACTTAAAGATATCTTTGAGGAGAAGGGCATTAATGCCTGGGTCGATTTCTGGGGATTTGATTCCGCTCACGACTGGGATTGGTGGAAGAAACAAGTGCTCTATTTCCTCCCTAAACTACTAAATGATTAAAGAGTGATGTCGATATCGTCGAAATAGACGAAGGAAAGGAAGTCTAGGACATGCTTTTCCCAAGTCTCCTCGTTATGAACGCCGTTCACGTCGACAACTAATTTAGATTTAACTCCCTGAGACTTTAAATACTCATGGAGTTTTTTCGTTTCGTTGAAATATGCGTTTTCGTCAAACATCCCGTCTGAGGACTCTCTCATGCCTACATAGTGGAAATTCCTGAGTTCAGGGTTTAAATGGCTCTCCATGAAGTTTTGGAAGGCAATTGGGGCTAGGAATGGGCAATTAGAGAACGAACCTACTGCTCCAAAAGACTGCGGATAAGCATTTCCTAGGTAACACGCATATAGTGCGCCTAAGCTCGAACCCATGATATAGGTATGGTCTTTATCCTTGCTTACAGGGAATCTTTCCTGGATGTATGGGATTACCGTATGAAGTAAATCGTAGGTGTAGCTCTTGCAGACTTCTAGATCCTGCTCTTCCCAATGCTTTTCGGCGAGCGCCTCAAGCTTCCATGGCATGTACTCGTTTATTCTTCCAAGGTCAGATCCTGCATTTGATATTGCGATACCGCAGATATGCTTATCGAAGTTATTGGCCATAACGCCTAAATATCTGCCCATATGCAATGATCTGCCGAATGCTGCTTCATGGTTTTTGAAAATATTCTGACCATCAAGCATATATAAAGAATCGTAAACGATACCTGAGTTGTTGTAGTTCCTAGGAATAGAGACGGTGATTCTCACTTTTCTTTTTGATCTAGGAAGGAATAATTCGAATTTCTGTAACATAACGCGGATATTATACACGCATACGGATAAAGAAAAACCGCATAAGCGGTAATTCTTACATTATTCCGATTGTTCTAAGGATCATGTAGACCAAGAACAATACATAGGCGGAGAGGAATGTCCAACCCATCCACTTAGTTACTTTTCCCTTAATTAGGACGAGTACGTAGATGATAGATGTTACGCCCATCATTACGAGCATATCTACGAGCATATATGATCCTGTAGTCAATGGATAGATAGTTCCAGAGATACCAATGACGAAGATGATATTGAAGATGTTCGAACCGATGACATTGCCAAGAGCTAAGTCATTCTCTCCACGCTTAGCAGCGATGGTGGATGTGACGAGTTCAGGAAGCGAAGTGCCAACGGCGACAATTGTCATAGAAATCAATGCCTCTGATAGGATTGGGTCCCAACCTGCCGCGCTTGATATTGCGCTAGCCGCTCCCTTAGCGCCAAAGACAACACAATCTCCGCCTAATGCGACTCCAATCGCACCAAGGATTGCTAAGAGGATTAATAACCAAGTTTTTTTGTTAGTCGGTTTCTCTTCCTCCTCATCTTCTGAACCGGCTGATTCTTCTGGATGACGCTTAGCGTTGATGATGAGATATGCGATATAGCAAGGAATTAATAATACAAGTATTATCGCTTCCCAACGCAAGATTGTGTAATTCCCAGTTGTGTTGCCGAATGCTAGACCAAACAATAAGAAGATTGCAGAGATTCCAAGAAGTATAGGATATTCTTTCTTCATGACGTTCTTTTTGACGATGATCGGAGTGAAGATCGAGGAGAAACCTAAGACTAGCAATAGATTGCAGATGTTTGAACCGATGACGTTTCCTAAAGCGGTAGGGGCAAGGGAACCTTCTCTTAACGCAGAGATTGAATCCGATGTTGAAACTGCAAGCTCTGGGCAAGAAGTTCCAATCGCAACGATTGTCAATCCAATCACTAAGGAAGGGATTCTAAGCTTCTTAGCAAGACCTGATGCATTATCCACCATGATATCGCAGCATTTAACAAGCAAGAAAATTCCTAAGAGGAACAACACTCCAAAGAGTATGTATTGTACGGCAATCGGCCAAGAGTTGAATTGAAGTGATTCGAATAAGATGTCTAACATATAGACTCCTTTCAGGATTAGAAGTGTATCACAACTCTAATCTACTATATAACTATATCGCATCATTGAGGTTTTTCTCATCCTTTTATAATATAAATAAAGAGGAAAAGTGATGGAACAACATAAATTAAGCGAAGGTCTCCTGCTAGATGAAAGAGGCAATCTCAACGAAGCGGGTTACTCAACAAGTCTAGTCAAGGAATACAATAGAGAAAACATCTCCGTCTCCAAATGGAGAATCAAAGAGTGGGATTATTACTATATCGGCAACAGCAAACACGCTATAGCCTTAACTATTGCGGATAACGGATATATGGACCTTTGCTCTGTTTCCTTGTTTGATCACACCGCCAACACAATGGTAGAAAAATCCTTGATGGATGCATTTTCCTTCGGCAAGCTCAATCTCCCAAGAACCTCATCATCCGGTGTAACCGAATATAAGAAAAAAGGCGTGGAAGTGGTATTTACTAACGAAAACAAAAAAAGACATATCTATTGCAACTGGCCTAAATATCACGAGGATAAAGACCTTAGAATGGATTTATACCTTGAAGAAACAACCCCTCACTCAATGGTTATTGCAACCCCATGGAAAAAGAAGGGGCATTTCTATTACAATCAAAAAGTTAACAACCTAAAAGCAAACGGCTACCTTAAATTTGGAAATGACCTAATCGAAATCGGCAATGACACCTATGGTGTACTTGATTGGGGAAGAGGAGTGTGGACATATAAGAATACCTGGTATTGGTCCTCATTAAACACCGTTCAAGACGGCCACACAATTGGATGGAACCTCGGCTACGGCTTTGGCGACAACGACCAAGCAACTGAAAACATGTTATTCATCGATGACAAAGTTTATAAACTAGACGATGTAAGATTCGATATCCCTTTAGATAAGAAGGGAAATGAAATGCTTGATCAGCCATGGCATTTCCGTTCATTCAACGGCGATATCGACCTGATCTTTACACCAAAATTACACCGCAAAGGCGGAGCTAACGCTCTAATCATCAATTCGAATCAAAATCAGATGTTTGGCACGTTCTCTGGACTCTTCCGTATTAATGACGGTGAAGTAGTGGAAATTCATGACCTTCTAGGATTTGCCGAAAAAGTGTATAACCGCTGGTAAATAGTAAAAATTTTTAGGAAAAAAACGAAAAATCTCTCTAGTAATTAATAGGGGGATTTTTTATGCACAAAAACATTGGTTTTAAAATTGAAGAAGAATTTGTCCGCGCGTTAGACGGAAAGGCGGCAGGAGAGTTGTCACACAACATAAAGCACATGTTGAGAGAGATGTTTGATTTCTTTGAACCTGATTCGATTGTTGAATGTCAGCTTGTTGATAAATTCCAGAAGCCTGACATCTACATAGAATTGGAAGGCAAAAGGAAATATATTTCATTGAAGCATGGACAATCAAAGCAAGTAGGGCAAGATAAAATCAAGAACTTTATCTTATGGCTAAGGGAGCAGGGACTATCTGTTGAGTCCCAAAAAACCATTCTACTATTCCAGTTCTGCGACGGCACAATGGATGGAAGTGGCAGAAGAAGAATGAAATGGGATGATTTCATGATGCAAAACAAGAAACGCTTAGACGCTTTAAACAAAGAATTGAATTCTAGCAAAAGCTTTATAAAGGAGTTCGCTAATAGATATGTTTTCAAAGGTACAGTAGAGGCAAATATCGAAGCAGATTATATCTACCATGGAGACATAAATTACGGCGTTTCCGTTTCCAAAACACAATTGTTTAAGCATATTGAGAGAAGATCATATGATTGGGTTCATAACCCTCATGTTGGACCATTTTACTTTAAACCTCATGCAAGATACTCGGATGGTAAACCGATTGCCAACGAACACCAAAGGTGGAAGGTAGATATCATCTGGGCAAATATGGGACCTGATATTGATTATATTGCAGAGAGATATGACGGCTAACCATAACCTAAGGCCGGGGGTTCCAGCCTCCGCCAACGACAATAAAAAAGACCCGAGTTATCGGGTCGTATTGTCGATTGGTTGCGGAGGATGGAATCGAACCACCGGCCTTCAGGTTATGGGCCTGACGAGCTACCGCTGCTCTACTCCGCGATGCGTTACGCCTTTTTAAGGCTCGACTATGATAAACATTATAGATTGATAAATCAACTATGAATTTATTATATAGTCGCAAATTTGCACCTATGAGCAGCGGTAGCTCGTAATAAACTTAGCCCCTAACTTCTTTAATCCTTTGTTTTAGGTTGCTGCGATAAGAGAGGAATTTATCTTTTGCGTTCTTCAAATCGTCTTTATAGTTTGTTTCGAACTCTTCTATGAACTCTGCTTTTTTCTTATTCATGAATTCATCATATTCTTTAGCCTTGTCATTCAAAGCTTTTTCGATTTGACCTTGTCCAGGGAGTTCTTCGATGATGCTTGAGACATCTCCGATTGCCTTATTGATATCGTTAATTGCCGAATCGATTCCCTCTAATGCGTCATTCTTAGCCTGTTCTAGGTCAGATTCAACGCCTTCTAAGGTCTTAATTCCCTTATCAAGATCCGCTAAGGCTTTATTTCTTAAGTCCTCATCTTTGATGTTAGCGGCTTTGTTTCTGGTTTCTAAGACGTATTCTTTTGCTTCTAAGAATGCCCCAAATGCGGTTTGATACGCGCAATTATCAGCAACGAATAAGTTGTATCTAAGATTGTTTATCATCTCAACAGTGGAGCTTAATGTCGAAATCACTGTATCGATTCCTGCTAAAGCGGCATTATAGACAACTCCATATAATCCACCGATTTCAGAGATGACGTTTCTTGTCCATTCCTGCTCTGCAAGATTGAATTCATAATCCTTCATCTGGGCATAGAGGTCCTCGATTTCGTTTGTATAGCAACGTTCTCTTTCAAGCATGATTGAGTCTAATGTATCGATGAGGTCTGAATATGAGAGCCCGCTTAATGTTTCCTCTTCATAGCTTGGGTCTAATTGAATGATCAATTTAACCATCTGCTCTTTGGTAAATGAATTGAGCATCTCCACCTTTGTGTCTAAATCAAGCTTCTCGCTTACTTTAGTAACCGTGTCGTTAACCAAGTTATTAAGTAATTCTTTCGCCTTAGCGTCATCAACATTGACTGTGAATTTGATGTTGTTTTCGTCTTGCTCGATGCTGCCTGAGACGATATAGCCCAATTCATTTTCAATTTCGATGACCTTCTCAATTGCCTTTTCAAGTGGTAGTCCCTTGATTTCCTGGTCGAGTATAACGATCTTTCCCTCGTTATTGTCACCTGTTACTGCGGTTACGATGTTTTTTTCATCAACCGAGATCGAAATGCTTGGGTTAACCCCCCTTTTGCCCATCGAATTATTTCCGCTCGACTCGTACTCGCTCCTATTTCCTTTATTTAGTAACACTCCAGCAGTTACTCCGCCTGCAAGAACTAAAACTCCTGCGATGCTTAAGCCAAAAACTAATCCCTTTTTCATAAATAGATTCCCTCCTAGTTTATTTGCCGTTTTGAATGATAATCGGGACTTAATCCCCTCAAGATCGGCTTTTGGGTCGAGTTCTTCTAATATTTCGTTTTTGTATTTTTTCTTCTCGTTCATAAATTTAGCGATCCTTGTAATAAGCTTTGACTTTCTTCAGTGCCTTGTAATATTTGGCCTCAACAACATTCAATGTGACGTTTAGATCTTCTGCGATTTCCTTAAAGGTGTAATCGTAGACGACTTTCAAGACGAACACTTTTGCCTCATCTTTCTCTAGTGTTCCCCTTAAGGATATCAATATCTCGGATTCAGAATACCTATCGCTTACGGATCCAATTGAATCGACGTTTTCGATGTAGGTTGTTTTGTTAGAGATATTTTCCTTTCTCCTGTATTCATCTATTGCTAGATTTTTTGCAATAGTGGAGAGGAGCTGTTTAAGGTTCGAATTATCATCGATGTCATTGATCCCTCTCATGAATTTGATGAAAGTGTTTTGCATGACATCTTCGGCGTCGTCTTTGTTATTCAAAACCTGATACGCCTGATAGAATACGAGCCTATAGTAGGAATAATAGATTTCATCGAATGCTTTTTCACTTCCGGCCTTACAGTTCTTGATTAGTCTATAGTCTTTGCTCATCAATTATCCTTTCGCTAACTGTAACGAAATGATTTGCCCATTTATTTTAAAAAGTAAGAAATATATTTTGTCGTGAACAAAAAAGATGCAAATGTATATAAAAAAGCCTCCCTTAGTACACTATTGGTAGCTATGGTAATGGTATTTTTTAAAAAATAAGGAGTGATTTCCAAAAAATAAGACTTTTTGTTTATTCACAGAAAAGCGCATCACAACCATTATGTTTTTCGATTATAACTTGAAAAAGATACAATAAGCATGATAGTTTTTCGGTCTCAACTTGAAAAACTTTCAAATTCTATGTTAATATAACAATGCGAAAAGGAGGATCTGTTTATGATCAAAGACGATTTAATTGTGAGACCAGATTATTTAAATGCCATCAAACCATTTATTGATCTCAAGATGATTAAAATCATTGTTGGTATTAGAAGAAGCGGAAAATCATATCTTCTTGATATGGTGGCAGACGAGCTTCTTTCCCGCGGCGTTAAAAGAGATCATATCATCTATAGACTCTACACAAGCGTTGAAATCGAAGATGGTGTTAAGAAAACAGATATGTTCGACGAACTTAAAGAACAAATCAACGGGAAAGATAAGTTCTACCTTCTTTTAGATGAAGTTCAAGAAGTTGTTGATTGGGAAAAAACAATTAATACTCTCTACGAAAAATACAATGTAGACATCTATGTAACAGGGTCTAATTCGAAGTTGACATCAAAACGAATCTCAACTTATTTATCTGGAAGATACGTTTTAATTCCTGTCTACACTTTATCCTTCAAAGAGTTTTTGCAATTTAAAAACATTCCAGCAAGTGATGATGCGTATAAAGAATATGTGAGATATGGCGGTTTCCCAATAATCATTAACTCAAACTTAGAATACGATCAAGCATATCAAGTTGTTGAAGGAATCTACCACTCGGTAATCACTAAGGACATCTTAGCAAATCACCCGATTAAGGATTTGGAAAAATTCGGGAGAATAGTGAAATTCCTGTTGGATAATATGGGTAAAACTTTCTCCGCAAATTCAATATCCGACTACATGAAGAGTCAACACAGAGAGATATCTGTTGAAACTATATACAATTATCTAGATTGGCTAAAGGAATGCTTTATCATCTACGAGTGCAATCGATACGACTTAAAGGGCAAAAGCGTCTTAAAGACCCAAGAAAAGTATTACTTATCCGACGTATCATTTAGATATGCCATGTTTGGATATAACAAAAGCATGGACGATGCAATTTTAGAAAATGTTATTTATCTTGAGTTAAGAAGAAGAGGCTATGAAGTTCATATTGGCAAAAACAATTCGAAAGAAATTGATTTCATAGCAAAGAGAAGAGACGAGGAAATTCAAATACAAGCTACTGTCAAATTGCCTGATGAATCGGATAGAGAAGTTGGAAACCTAATGGAAATCAAAGATTTCAATCATAAATACGTCGTTACGACAAATAGAAACGACGTGCAAACAATTGAAGGAATCAAGGTGATCCATGTCGTTGACTTCTTGTTACAGGAAAAATGGTAGAGTAATCACAAATCAGAGTAATGCTCGAAGGACGCGCATTTTCGTGTTTAGAACATTTCTTTTCTGATGATTGTTGCGTCTTTATCTGGACCAACTGAGACCATGCAGATTTCTGTTCCTGTTAATTCTTCAATCTTAGCGATGTATGCTTTGCAGTTTTCAGGAAGCGCATCATAGCTTGTGATGCCTGAGATATCTTCCTTCCATGATGGCACGCTGATGTATGTTGGTTCAACGCGTGCGAGTTCCATAACTGTTGATGGAATGTAATCGATGACTTTGCCGTTAATCTTATATTCTGTGCAAATCTTGATTTCATCAACAACATCCAAGACGTCTAAGAGCATTAAGCAAACGTGTTTGATACCTGTGATGCCTGCAACGTATTTAAGTTGTGGAACATCAAGCCATCCGACACGGCGAGGTCTCTTTGTGACTGTGCCGTATTCGTGTCCTTTGTCTCTAATTGCTTTAGCGATATCTCCGTCGAGTTCAGTTGGGAATGGACCTTCGCCAACACGGGTGGAATATGCTTTCATGATGCCAACGACATCATCGATTGCTGTTAGTGGGAGTCCTGTATTGACTGGGATTGCGGTTGCAAGTGGGGAAGATGATGTAACATATGGATATGTTCCATGTGTGATGCAAAGGAGTGCGCCCTGTGCGCCTTCAAAGCAGATCTTCTTGCCATCTTTAACTGCGTTTCTTAAGAAAACTGATGTGTCACAGATATATGGAGCCAAATATTCTCTAGCTTCCTTTAATGCATCCATGACTTCCTGTACTGTGAATTGTTTGCCACCGAATGCTGCTAATTCTCTATTCTTGATTGCAAGAGATGATTCTAATCTTTCGATTAAATATTCTTCCTCAAGGAGATCGCCCATTCTTAAGCCGCATCTTGAAGCCTTATCCTCATAGCAAGGTCCAATGCCTTTTCCTGTTGTGCCGATCTTTGCTTTTCCTAAAGCAGCCTCTCTGACTCTGTCGAGTTCGATATGATATGGGAGAAGGACTGATGCTCTATTTGAGATCTTGATGTTGAATTCTTCAACACCCTGACCTTTTAATCTTTTGATTTCATCAAGTAATGCGATTGGATTGATAACCATTCCATCTGCAAGAACGTTGACGACGCCTTTATTTAAGATGCCTGAAGGGAGAAGCTGAAGAGCGTATCTCACTCCGTGGTGTTCAATTGAGTGGCCTGCGTTATTACCACCCTGTGATCTTACAACGATTTCTGCACGGGAAGCAAAGTAGTCAGTGACTTTACCCTTGCCTTCATCGCCCCATTGCATTCCTTCGATTGCTACTGTTGCCATAAAAAAGAGCCTCCATAAGCGCTAGTTGTAACGAGGTTAAACCTTATTACTTCACGATTATATACTTACGGAGGCTTTTTGTTTATACAAAGTTAATTATTTTGCCAATCTTCTTCCCGCGATGACGCCCATGACAGATGCCATCATGAGTCCACGCGTCCATCCAGATGAGTCGCCTAAGCAGAATAAGTGCTCAATATTGGTGGTGAGGTTCTCATCCATTCTGATTCTATTAGAATAGAATTTAACTTCTGGAGCATAGAGCAATGTCTCAGTTGAGGCAAAGCCTGGTGCAACCTTATCAACTGCCTTGATGAAGTTGATGATGTCGGTCATTGTTCTATATGGGATGGCAGCTGTAATATCTCCTGCGACTGCATCCTTGAGGGTAGGGGTGATGTTTGATCTTTGGAGTTCTCTTGGCCAAGTTCTCTTTCCATCGAGAATATCGCCAAATCTCTGGACCATGATTTGTCCTGTTCCAAGCATGTTTGTTAACTGTCCGACCTTTTGAGCATATTGAATTGGCTGGTCGAATGGTTCCATGAAGTTATGGGATGCAAGGATGGAGACATTTGTGTTGTTTGATTTTGTTTCCTTGAAGGAGTGGCCGTTAACAACAGCGAGGTCATCATCGTAATTCTCCTGAGCAACGAAACCTCCAGGATTCTGGCAGAATGTTCTGACTTTGTCCTTGAATGGAGCTGGCCATCCAACGAGTTTAGCCTCGTATAATGCCTTGTTTAATTCTTCCATGACTTCGTTTCTGACTTCGACTCTAACGCCGACATCAACCGGTCCTGGTCTATGTGCGATGTTGTATTTTGCACAGATCTGTTCAAGCCAATCCGCTCCACGTCTTCCTGCTGCAATGACGATGTCATTTCCAAGGATTGTTTCTTCGTTTTCGCCGTTGATCTTGCGAATCTTGACGCCTTTGCAAACGCCGTTTTCCAAGATGACGTCATGGCATTCTCTGTTATAGATAATCTTGACACCGTTATTCTCGAGATATTTTTCAATAGCAAGGTATAAATCGTGTGCCTTTTCGGTTCCTAAATGTCTAATTGGGCAATCAACTAACTGAAGTCCCGCTTCAATTGCACGTTTTCTAATTGCCTTTTTCTCGAGTGAATCCTCTGCCCCCTCGATAAATGGATCAGCGCCGAACTCAAGATAAATCTTGTCTGTATAATCGATTAATTCCTGAGCCTTATCTGCTCCGATTAAATCTGGAAGCGATCCACCGACCTGATATGAAAGCGAAAGCTTTCCATCGGAGAATGCTCCTGCCCCAGAGAATCCGGTTGTAATGTTGCATGGATTGCAGTGGATGCATTTGCCTGTTTTATTCTTTGGGCACACTCTAGTTTCAACTGAATGTCCCTTTTCGATTAAGCAAATGGTTTTCTTTGATCCTAATTTGATCATTTCTAGCGCTGTGAAAATGCCGCTTGGGCCTGCGCCAACAATAACTACGTCGTACATAATTGAAATCCCTTTTGGGAAGTTACACCATTTTGGTATAAAAAGCACGCATTATTTTATATAAGGATAATTGATAGGCAAATTTCGTTAATTTGAGCATATCGTTTTACAACTACGTTCTTTGTCCTATAATGGACGTATCAAAACTAGGAGGATAACCAAATGGAATTCAAAGGTTCAAAAACAGAGGCTAATCTTCAGACCGCATTTGCTGGAGAATCACAGGCCCGCAACAAGTACACATACTACGCATCAGTTGCTAAGAAGGAAGGCTATGAGCAGATTGCTGCTTTATTCTTAGAGACAGCTGAAAACGAAAAAGAACACGCAAAGATCTGGTTCAAATACCTCAACGGTATCGGAACAACAGCAGAAAACCTTCAGCACGCAGCAGAAGGCGAAAACTATGAATGGACAGATATGTACGCTCAGTTCGCAAAAGAGGCTGAAGAAGAAGGCTTCAAGGAAATCGCTGCTAAATTCAGAATGGTCGGCGCAATTGAGAAGCACCACGAAGAAAGATATAAAGCATTACTCGCAAAGGTCAAAGACGGAGTTGTCTATGTCGGCGATAAGCTTGCTGTCTGGAAATGCAGAAACTGCGGACACATCGCAATTGGACCAAAGGCTCCACTTGTTTGCCCAACCTGCAATCACCCACAGTCATTCTTCGAATTGAATGCAACAAACTATTAATCTCTAGATTAAGTAAAAATAGTGCTCAAGGTGTCGTTCTTGGGCACTTTTCTTAATTTGTTACTTGCAATATATCTCGTAAATGTAGATAATATCACTCGCAATGGAGATGGACCATTGGTGTAGCGGCCTAACATGCCTCCCTGTCACGGAGGAGACCACG
>JAKSVD010000110.1 GCA_024408305.1 Bacilli bacterium
TTTCCATGTGAATGTCTGATCTATTAAATTGCTACGCTCCTCGGTTGTCTTGCCTTCGTTATTTATGGTCTCACACTCGATTGATTGTGTTGTTATGTTCTTGAACTGCGATACATTAGTAGAGGTATAGCTAGCGATGAATTCTGTTTTGTATGCAAGGTTATATTTTGCTAAATAACCAACCTCATCATAGACATCAGGTAATTTACCTGGGTTGATGCTACCAGTGAATTCAATTGTGGCTTTGAGTGTTTTTACTCCACCGCTTTCATCTACGCTGCTCTTGATATTTGATTTAACCTTATAGGTTGCATCGTCTTTATTTGTGTATCGGCCAATCTTGTCTGTGATTTGCCTCTCTAACATTAATATCTGGGTTTTGATTGCGTTGATGGTTTGGAAGGTTTCTTCGTTATCGCCGAATCTTGATCTCTTATTCACCTTGAACCAAGCATAAGCTTCATCGACATTATAGTATTCTTCGTCTTTACCGTCGTATTGGCGGTACTGATCGCCTATTTTATCGTACCATTCAGTGCGGAAATTCGTGCGTTTACCATCATCATCGGAGTAATTGTCGTCATTCTTGTAGTATCCGATATTGAGCTTATCGTTATAGGAAATGGTGTACCAATCCGTTTGCTCGGTTAGATCATCCTCGATCATTGAGATTTCACCACCTGCAACAGGCGCGAGGGTACGGCTTTTAAGCGTATAGTTGTCCACCGATTCTTCGGTAAAACTTTTTTTGTTTGCTTTATATGCCTTGCGTGCTTGTTTTATTTCATCAAATGATTTTGCAAATAGATCTAAGGCTTCTTCTTCGCTTTGTTCTATTTCAATATCTTCTGAACTTGAAATGTCTCCATTTAATGAAGAGTTTTCACTTTTTGATGAAGGTTCTTCAGATTCTAGGCTACCTCCTTTATTTCCGCATGCCGCTAAAAACATCGGAAGAGATAATAAGACTAATAACTTTGTTTTCTTCATGATGAATTCTCCTTAAAAGGAATATCTACTTATAGACTAAACAAGAAAAAGATTAAATGATTAATGTGTATGCCCTACTTCCCTTGGTCAAGTATTTGAATTCTATAGAATAATAAAAAGGTAGGTTGCCCTACCTCATTATTTACTGAGCGGTATACCCAGCAGTTGATGGCATTGTTTCAGCCTTATAGCTTGGGTCGTATGTGCTTGAGATGTTGTTTTTAATTGTCTGCTCGTAGTAATTGTATTTATTTCCTGGGCTTCTAACCGTATAGGTCGTATAAGAATTGAGTTTGGTGTTGCGTGAGAGAATGTTTTCCTCGTTCCACACGATTGTCACTTCCATTGAAAGCTCAGTTGAGTATCTTTCGAGATACTTCTTGGTGTTGTAGCTAGGATTTGAGAACGTTGTCTTGTATGAATTAGAGGCAATATCAACTGAATATGTTAAGGTGCTGAGTCCTTCATCCTTAACGAAATTCATCTTGAAGTTATCGATCTTGAACGTGGCTGTATTCATCTCCACGCTCATCCAGAAGTTAGAATATGGTTCACAGTGATTTAATGCGTATTGATCGAAATAATTCTCATCGAAACGTGAGAGGAACATGTAATCGGTGAATGTTGCCCTTTCATCTTCCATGAGCCATTCGAATGTATACATCTCGTCGTTGACTGTATATTTCTCGTTGAGGGAATCGTAATGATACATTGATGTTCCGTTTTTAGCGGTCCATTCATAGTTTGTTGTGCTTGACCCATTGTATGTGTCAACAGTCTTGATGTAGGCAGTTTTATCTGACCCGTTATAGGATACGGTGATATCTTGCACATCCTTTGAAACCTCGTTATCGACTACATATTTATTGATTCCGTCTGGTCCATCAATTTCGCTTGTGACGATTGTTTCATCAAATGTATCTTTGGTTGTTTCGGTATATGGATTTGATAGACCGATAGTATGTTTTCCAATATCTGTGAGATGTTCTTTCCAAACCTCATTGATTTTGGTGTAGCCTTCCTCTCCTTCTGCAGAGATTTCAATCTTGGTAGGCGCTTCTATTTCACTAGATGATTCTACACTAGATTCAGGGATTGATGATTCTATGCTTTTGATTGATTCGAGTGTGGATGAGTTTGTCGGCTTATCATCTTTTGGTTTGGCTGCATTCTGTATGAGATATAGACCTCCCGCTCCAATGATGATACCGATGATGACGGCAACAGCTAACCCAAATATGCCATTAGATTTCTTTTCTTTCTTTTCTTCTTTTGCCATAAGGAAATCCTCCTTTTTGCATATTAGGACTTTAATAAAATGAGGGCAATTAATCTATTATTTATAGGACAAATAATTGAAATCTAGACACTCAGTTTATTCAATTTGTAGATTTTATCGAATGTTTTCAATTTGGATATAAAGGGTTCGAATATTGACTAATCCATTGCAAAATAGTCAAATAATTCAATTTTTTGTCCTCATTATTCTATATTAGATGTAGTCATCGTTTATTCTTCATATACTCAAAGGCGAGGTAATAACTATGAAGGTATTAAATAAAATCGCATTACTTGGTATCACTGCTGCAACTTTAGCATCTTGCTCATTCTTAAAGAGCCTTGCAGAGGTTGTTGACACCGCAGGACTTCTTTTAGCAATCCCTGAGGAATACGAACTCGTTGAAGTCAAAGAAGAAGATAAAAGCGATTATCAGAAATTGATGGATAAGGCTAGAAATCATGAAGAGCCTAATATTGATAATGTAGGCGCAATGCATTTCTGGCATCTCAAGCACAAGAATAACCTTAAAGATCTCGTTATTAACGATATGTATACATTCTTTGTTTCTAGAGATGAAAGCGGGGAATGGTATAAGGACGATAATTTGAATACAGACCCAAAATACGATGGCTGGATCTACACAATTAACACATATACATTAGATAATTGCTTGGATGCATGGTATTGCTCAACAAACCCAACATACACTTTTGTTGAACTCGATACAGAAGCCACTAAATTCTATACAAGATGGAACGCATCCTTCATTGAAGATGCACCTGGAGATAAGGGTATTTGCCAGTATGAATATACTTTCTCTTGGAACAATGACGGCTTATTGAACAACATGTCAATCGAATGGATACATGATGGCATTAACGATAGATTGGAAATTACTTGCTCTTATTAATATTTAATTGCGTAGCCTTGATATTTTCTTTCGATATTATCTAAGAATTTCTTAGCATTCCCACTTCCGATGTCCCACCATTTTCCTACGCCTAAAAGATTAGTTTCAACGATACCGTTATCGAATACCTGGAGGGCGAGGTTTTCCGCTCCAATAGCAACGTTATTTATTGCAATTCCATATAGAAGTGTTGATGTGGCGTAGGATGAATCCTCTAAGACTAAAGGTTTAGATTTGTCAGAGAAGAAATAGCTATAGATTTCTTTATTATCTATATCTTTATATTCGATATCCCATAATTCACCGGACTTGTCTAGATACGTAAACGAGAGGCTTCCAAAGCTGACATACTCTTCTAGATTTAAGCTATCAATAAAGTCGCCTAATGTGTTCATTTCAAATAATTTGTTGGTCATGCAGTAATAACCATCAAATCCAGGATATTTGATCGCTATAGCAAGCTCACTGTTTATCTTTTTAAGAGAGTATGTCTCCACTTCTTCGGTGTGGTGAACTTGTTCATAAATGTCATATCCTTTAGCCTCTGCTACACCGATTTTGGTGTCTATATAGTCTAGAGGTACGCTTTTAACCGATGTGCTATTTAGGCTATATGCTTTATGGTCATAGATTACACTGGAATACTGTTGGAGTTTATTCATTTCATCCCAGTGTGGCACATAAACGCCATCTGGATGACTTCCATCGTGGTTATTAATCGCCGATGTAATCTGATATTTGCCATCTAGTAGGTTCGATGATTTGTTTGCGTTTATTGCAAAAACTGCAATTAAGGTAGACGCAATTAAAACTGCAGGAATTGCAAAATATGAATATCTTCTGATTTTGTTTACGCTTTGTTTTGGAGTGTATTCGATCTTTGATTCGAGTTTGGAGAATGTTACCTCACTGCCATTCTTTTTATCATAAAGCGATAATATTTCTTTTTCTTTCTTGTCCATATTCTATTCCTCCAGTAACTTCCTGCATTTTTCCAAGGCTCTAAAATATGTTGTCTTAACAGTGTTTTCTTTGATGTTTAATCTACTTCCCACCTCTTTAAATGTGAGATCATCTAAAAGATGCATAACGATAATGTTGAATTCATTATCTTTAAGCACTTCCTTAAGTTGATCGATTAATAATGCGTGTTCAATATCGGAATTGACCACACCCAATAGAGTATCGTCTTCGATTAAATCGACCTTTTGGATTTCCTTTAATCTAGTTAAGGCTTTCCCTTTAGCGTGGCCACTTAAGAATCCTTTAATAGATGACTTTACCTTGTCTGGGTTATTGAACAATTCTAAGAAGGCATCCTCAATTACATCATCGATATCGTCTTTAGATGAAAGATAACAAGACGCGATGAAAGCAACGAGTCCTTTGTGTTCATTGAATAAATACTCGTATGTTTCTTTTAATGATTTTGGGTTACCTAGTGATAACTTTAGTCTTAATTCATCTTTCACGAGACAACATTTTATCCTTTCATTACATAAGAAGGAATATATGGGGAAAAAGTTTCAACAAACGTTTTTAATACTTTCTATCAACATCTTGCGCAAACAAAAAGGCTCGACTACATCGGTAGTTCGGGCCTGTTTAATTGCTAGAAAGCAAGGTTAGAATTTTTTATTCGTCATCTAGATCAGCAAAAATATCTTCCTCTTCTGCAGAATCTGAAGGCTTTTCGAAGCTAGAAGTGTATTGGGTAATTGCTGCTAAATAATCCAAAAACATACCACCATCCTTCAAAAAAAGATGTTCATGGATATCGACCAAACCACCGAGCATATATTCTTCAAATTCAATATAATTTTGTTCAGTCTCAGGGTTTCTAAAAGCTTTGTTTAAGCGTTCAACTTTATTGTATGTGTTTGTGTTTCCGTTAAGAAGAACGAATGTAAAAGCGTTCTTTAATTGAGTCCAATGCGTCCTAAAGGCATCCGGGAATATAGAAGAATCTTTCCCGCTGGTTTGAGGTTTACCTTTTTCCCCTTTTATAACACCGACAATAGATGAAACAATAAACAAATCGACATTTGTGGAAAATATTGTTGCACCTGACTTCAAATCGATTTTGTTCGTCAAATCGTCGGCCATTCTAGCGTAATCACCGTAGAAACGGTATTGAGTAATAAACATATCAACTTTGTTAGCCATTACTAAAGCTTGCGATTTGTTTTGTTCCAAAATTTGAGACAGGTGCATCTAGCAATAGCGGATATGCCGGTGTGTCTAACTCGTCAACTTCATCGCCGGCTTTGATGGCTTTATTTAATTTGTTAATAGCGCCAATAAATGCTAATGCTACTGCCACATCTTGACCTCCGGACATGAAGTCGTTGGTTAGTTCGTCTCCGTGGACATGAATCTGAACACAATAGTTGTCATCTAAAGTGAAGGAAATTTGTTCCTTATAAAATT
>JAKSVD010000111.1 GCA_024408305.1 Bacilli bacterium
ATGCAATTGATGCCAAGACGTTTACTAATGGGAGGTTTGTGAGTGAGTGAGCAACGGCAAGGATGCCACCAACTAGCAAGAAGACAAATGTAAGAACTGCGGAATCATCGAAGGAAATTGTTCCTGCGATCATGCTCTTATCGATGATTAAATAGACGATAGAAGCTAAGATTGCGAGGATTCCTGCTCCGATTTCTAAATAGAATGCAAGGCTTCTATTCTTAAAAGATAGATTAAGCTTCATCTTATTTAGCCTCCTCTTTCTTGAAGAACTTGAAGACGACGTATGCAGCAAGTGTTCCCACTGTTGATGCGCCTAAGACTGTATCGATTCCGAGGACTGTTGTCTTCCACCATGGATAGGTGCTCTCGACAACTGTATCTGCGCCTAAGCCGTTGATTAAGAATGAACGTGAGTAAGCATAGAAGAATCTCTTTGCTGTTTGTCTTGCGTGCAACCAGATGTTTCCATCTCTCTTGCTGACTAAATAGTCTTTGACTTCCTGGCATCTGCCGGCGTCATTGTTGAACTGGTCTGTTCCAGCATCCATTGCGTCGCCTGTGAAGATGTAGGTTGTTGCGTCTTTTGAGGAGTCGGTCATTGAGATGCCCTTGAAGCCCCATTCATCTCTTAAGACATTAGTCATAAGAGCCTTGTATGATGCTGTTGGCATAACGCCGAGTCGGTTATAAGCAGACATGTTTCCAAGTGCACCGCCGTCTCTAAGAGCGCCTTCGAAGCCTCTTAAGTCACCCTGACGGAGTGCTTGCTCTGTCATGAATGATGCAACGCCGTGTCTATTGGTTTCCTGATCGTTGCCGCAGAAATGCTTGAATGTGCCGATCATACCGTGCTTTGTCATAGATGCTGCCTGGTAGCGGCCCATGATTGAAGATAAGTTAGCGTCTTCTGAATAATATTCGAAGTTACGTCCACCGTAAGGGGTTCTATGGAGGTTGCATCCACCACCGTAGACTGTGGTGATGCCGTTCCAGAATCCGTCTTCAGCAAGGAATTTTCCTCTTTCTTCAAGGAGTTCTTTGTTGAATGTTGCACAAGCAAGAGTCTCGGCAACATGGAGCTTACCGCCTGATTGGAGTCCATCTGGTCCATCTCCTGCGGTGTTCTTTGGATATCCGACTGCTGGGATAGCGTCGTTTGCCATCTTTTCGCCTGGGATGTTATAGAGTTCACCAAGTGTTAACTGGTCGATGAATGTTTCCCATTTTGGATCGTCCCACTCCAAGTCATGGAGTTCATAGAACTTCATAGGTGCTTCTTCATCACCTTTTCTATACTTGAATGACTTATAGTCTGGAGCATCGCTTGGCTTCTCATAGAGATCGCTTCTAGCGGTCATATGCTTTTCGATGAAGCCTGATGCGTCTTTCTTAGCTAAGAGAGAGTCATAGGTCTTAGGGAATGTTGACCAATCGCCTCTTGTCATATAGGTGATTTCGTTTTCTTCGTAGTTGTTAAGATCGACTTCTGGGAACTGATTTGATACAACAACTCCATTAGATTTTGCGTGGGTTGTGTTATCAAGTTCTGCGAGATTGACCTTTTCAGCTTTAGAAGCATCGCCTGAGACAACATTGCCTCTTCCATCTGTGAGACCTGTAACACTTTGCTTGGCAAGAACGTTGTTTAATGCATCGTGAGCATCGTCTCCGATTGCGAAATAGTAGTCGCCTGCGTCGAATGTGTAGCAGCCTTTCTTAGATGAATCCGCACCGTTTGTGGCCTTCTCATCATAGGTTGCAAAGTAATAGTCATCTGCTTCGATTGTGACTTCTACCTTCTCACCTGGAGCAAGAGCGTCGGTCTTTGCAAATCCAATTAACTGGATAGCAGATTTTTCTGCCATGCCTGTTTCCCATGGGAGTGAGGCATAGAGTTCAACTGTATCCTTAACTGGGGTTGTGTAGTTTGTGCCGATATTCTCGACTTCCACTGTTGCAACGACTTTCTTGTTTGCTCTATCCCACTCGAGTGACTTAAGGGTTTCCTTGAAGTCTGTGTAGGTTAGACCATAGCCGAATGTGTAGGTCATTTCATCGTCATAGTTCCAAGCTGATCCTTTTGATGCATAGACGCCATAGTTTCCGTTAGCGTTACGTCTATTGAGGACCTGGTCCATATAACGTGTTTCATAATATTTATATCCAACGTAGATGCCTTCTGCGTAGACGACATATTCGTTGTGATACATTGAGTTTGGAAGATCGGAGAACTTGAAGTCACCGAAGTTCTGCATAGCAGCGCTTGAGAGCGAGTTTGCTGCATAGGTATCAACAAGTCTACCTGTTGGAGATGCTTCTCCTTTAAGCATTCTTGCAACACCTGTCATGCCTGATTCGCCTGGGAAGCCGATCCATAAGCATGAATCGACGTTGTAATCATCAAGCCATTCAAGTTCCATTGGATAGCCGGTGTTCAATAAGACGATGATCTTCTTGAATCCGGAATTCTTGACGAGTTCGAGGGTTTCTCTTTCGATGTCGTGCAATGAGAGCTCTGGCACTCCGAATGAGTCCTTGACGTCCATATCATTCTGCTCACCGCCTGTACGGCAAAGGGTGATGATTGCAGCGTCCTTATATCCATCGAAGTCAGATGCGTTGTAGGTTGATGCTGGGACTTCGCCGATATTGGAATTGCCTCTAACAACCTTCTTTGATGCAATAGCATCGTAGACCTTCTGGTTAACGTTGAAGCCTGCATCTTTTAATGCGCTGATGAGGGAGGTGCCATTATTGACTGGGCCACCGGATCCGCCGTGGTAGTTGTTGTAAACAGATGCATTTCCGAATAAGGTGACATTGAGTCCTTCTGAAGCTTTTAATGGGAGAGCGTGGTCTTTGTTCTTGAGAAGAACTGAACCCTCTTCTTCACACTGGATCGTGTATTTTGCTTCTGCTTCGAGGAACTTTTCCTTATTTTCGTATTCGCTGTTATAGATACCGTCTTTAACAACTTCGTTCTTGTTGATTCCAAGTACACGGTTGATGTCGCCTGCACGTTCCCATGCAAGGGAAGTCATGAAGGTTGCAACCATGGCTAGTGAACCAAGACAAGCAGCTAAACCCTGAAATAAATTTGTTTTCTTCATGGTTAGTTCACCTTTGGAATTTATCTAATCTTGTTGTTGTAAACTAATTTGACTGTTTCGACGTTGACTTCCATCTTGAAATCCTTGATGTTCTTTGCTTCAAGATATTCATCTGCTGTATATTCTGTTGTTCCAACGACTGTCTGCTGTCCTGTTTCAGCATTGTATTCCATCTTTTTGTCTGCTGACTTCGCTTTCATTTCATCTGTCCAGTTAGCAGTGTCAACGTAGTAGCCTTCATCTGATGAGCCAACGATTCTATTTGCCTTTTCGAGATAATAGAACTTTGTGTTTTCGTCGAGCTCATCTGCTTCTGACTTTTCGATGTTGCCATAGTATTTCCAGAGGGAATTTGATCTTTCGTTACCCTGGATGTCATTTCCTTCTTCTGGGAGGATGAGAGCGGAATACTGTGAGCTTGAGAGAGTTAAGCAGTATGTGTTGTTGTCATAGACTTCGAGGACCTGGAAATCAAATGTTGTGAGGTAGTAGTTGTAAGTTGGTCTCATGTTTGAGTATGAGAGTCTTGCATCTGAGATGTAGCACTCAACTAATTTTGCTTCCTTTGCACCGCCGTTTGCGCCGCAAGATGCGAGCATAGCCATAGAAACGAGTCCAAGGCCGAGTAATTTTGTCTTTTTCATTTTTGTTTCTCCTTAAAAAAGATATTTTTTGCGCTCTAAATGAGTCGCTTAGTTTGCGTGAATTGTAATTTAATGTATTAAAATGGTGTTTCTAGTTGTCTTATTCTGCATTTTTTCAGTCAAGATTTGAAAAAACGTTTAGATAATTTGACATTTTTTCTTGGGATGATAAATTAGTAGCGATGATAAAAGTTGCGATAATCGAAGATGAGCAGATTCACCTTGATAGGTTAATCTCAATACTTGAGCAATATTCGAAGGAAACTAGTAGCGAGTACGAGATCACATCATTCTCTTCTCCTCTTGTGTTCATCGATTCTTTTAAGTGTGATTACGATCTTATCTTCCTCGACATCAAAATGCCTGGCATCGATGGGATGAAGGTGGCCCACCACATCAGGGAAATCGACCCTAAAGTAGTTTTGGTGTTTATCACCTCTTTAGCCCAATATGCGATTGAGGGTTATTCTGTCAATGCGGTTGATTATATCCTTAAGCCTTATTCATACGGTGAATTTAAACTAAAGATGAACCGTATTGCGAATAAGTTCCTTGTTGAAGACAAGAAATACATCTACTGCCAGAAGGATAGGGCAAAATATAAGATTGCAACTGATGATGTCTATTATATAGAAACCAACATCCATCAGGTTGAGATCCACACGATTGATGATTCTTATACAAGATATTGCGCGCTTGGAGTGATTGAAAAAGAACTCCAGGGATTAGGGTTTGTTAAGATCAATTCCTGCTATTTAGTTAACCTGCGTTACGTGTCATCTATTTATAGAGATGAATGCATAATGAAAAACGGGGCACTTCTTAAGATATCCCGTTCTCACATTAAGGAAATCAGCGATCTATTCAAGAACAACTAAACGTTATTCGTTGATGGTTCGCAGTTGAGTTTGATTTTAACTTCTAGGAAGAACATATCCTCATCTTTTCTGATGGATACGCTTCCTTTATATCTTTCGGCGATATAGTGAATAGATTTTAAGCCATAGCCGTGGCTATTTTTATTTCTCTTGGTCGTCGAAGATGTGTTTGATTTGCTTGGATCGAAATAGTTATAGCATTCGATGTTTAGATATTCTTGGTCGGAGTAGATTGATAATCCGACTTTCTTCTTGTTTTCATCTTCTAGCTGTTCCACTGCTTCAATCGCATTTCCTAAAGCGTTATTTAATAAAGAATATAGATGATAATTCTGCATGAAAGCTGCCGCTCCACCGTTAGCGTTGCAAGTTAGGACGATGCCTTTGGTTTTGCAGTACATCTCTTTTTCATAGACAACCGTATCGATGACTTCGTTTCCCGTCTTTAAAACGGAGTCATAGCCTTGGATTGCCTCTTTTAGAGATGAGATTTCTTCCTCTGTGATTCTATCCTGGAAATTCTCTATTTGATGCTTCAGATCATGGGTCATCATATTGATGGTCTTGAGGTTTTCTGAAAGAGTCTCATATTGAGACTTCTCATTCTTAAGCATCAGATGGATGGTTCTTTTCTCGTTTCTCTCACTATTGGATTTAAGTAAGGCTATTCTCATGAACAAGAGGATGATGCAAGTAAACATGATGGTGCCCATCGCGATGTAATAACTACTCTTGCCCTCAGGCGTGTAATAATGGATGAGGAAGCTCTTAACAACGATGGTGAGAAGCGCAACCGCAGTAGACATGACGATGACAAGCCTAATATGCTGCATATCCTTTTCTTGATGATCTTTTTTAACGAAATACAACCTCATTCCTAGCATGATAGCTATATGAACGTTATCGTTAATAAAGCCGTTTACAAGCAATTTCCATTCATCGCTGATTG
>JAKSVD010000112.1 GCA_024408305.1 Bacilli bacterium
CTCCGCCGATAACGCCAATAGGCACGACGAAATCCAAAAGGTACTGATGCTTTGGGTTTGGCTTGGTAAGAGCTAAATAGAAGTACACAAAGATGGTCAGTGAGCAAAGGTGAAATGGCAATGCTCCTGCGGAGATAACTCCACCTTTAAGCCAATCTCCCCCGACTGGATCGATATGCGTAAATATCTTGCATATTTCCGAGGCAACAGAGATTCCTGCCACAACAAATGTAGCAGTTTTTAAATTCCACTTAAACTTCAAAGAACAAAATGTTAATGCTGCTATTCCAATAGCGCAGATAGCTAGCCAAATAAAATGCTGAACGGTAAACATAGGTGACTCCTTTGATCCTAGATATTATCGACTTGACGGCAAATTAATCAACAAAAAGCCCTATAAACAAAAATGCCACTCTGCCTATTTATAAGGGATTTGTGGCAATTATTTGTTTTTTGAGCCGAAAAATTATTTTCCTAGCATTGATGTGGTGATTGAACACATCTCTCCTTTATAGAACTTATTCAGCACGGATTTGAATAGTTCTTCATTTGTGACTAGATAGAATAAGGTCATAGATGATTTAAGCTTCATTGCATCAATTGATCCCAAAATCTTTGAAGGATCGTTTAACGGCAAGTTCAACATCACGTTCGTTATTTCTCTTAAGTTATTAGACAAATATTCATCCTCAAGGAACAGTTTTGTCTCCTCCATTCCTTCTAGGCCATAATATTCAGCGTAGTCACTATATCCAATACCTCTTAGCTGAGGAAATATATACCACATCCAATGTGATTCTTTCCTTCCGTTTTTTATTTCTTCAAGGGCAATTTCAAAATCTCTCTTATGCGCCTTAACGAATCTGTCTAATGGATATTGCATTATTCTAATTCACCTTTAATTGTAAGCGAGCCGGAAACTGAATTAACTTCCACCACTTTACCTTTGACGTTTTCGGTGACTCCAGATACATTCTTCTTGCCTGATACCGTATTTAAAGAAGCGTTTACAGCATAATCCTTAGGACATTTAAGTACAGTGTTTCCAGATACTGTATCAACATTGACTCTATTGAATTCCTTTAGGCTTAAGTTGATATTGCCTGAGACATTATCGATTGATAAATCGCCAACTTTATCGCTAGTTATCTCAATCGGCCCAGAAACCGCATCAATTTGTGCTTCTGAGAATTTGACTGTGGATGTGATCTCAGAACTGACACAATCGATATTGAGTTTCGATAATTCCATATCCTTTGGAATGTTGAGGAATAAATCTTTCTCTAGTTCCTTTGATTTATATGTTCCTGATGCAGCCGGAGAAATATAGAGAACGGATTTATCGATATCATTGCAATAATGAAGCGTCGTTTCTGGACTCAAATTCATCTTGGATTCTTCGAAGAAAGTAAATCTATTATCCTCGTTATAGCCAATCACGATCTTTCCGGAAATCCATCTGATATTAATTGTGTCTGCATCACCGGCATCAATTGATGATCCTCCAATAAAATACTTGGATTCATCTGCTTCGTTAGTGATTTTGACCTCATCGACAAAATGGAATGTGCAACTAGCAGTAAATAACAGTGGGAATAAAGCAGCAATACGTAACTTTTTCATAAACACCTCCGTTTAACGGGCATATTTTACCACACATTTATCTATATAAATAAATCAAAGCCCCCAGAGATAATCTCAGGGGCTAGATCAATTATTCAATTTATTCCTAGAAAATTTTCTTTTCTTTCTTTATGGCGTACCAAAGCATAAATCCAACCATCAGGATCTCGCCATACATCGAAACATAGAAGATATACTGGGCGTTGCCAGTTGCAGGTCCAAGGGCAGAGAATGCAAACATAAGGAATCCTGCAATAAACAAGAATGGGTTCTTTTGCTTAATCCAGCAAATTATTCCAACAATCATCATTGGGATAACTGTGCCGAAGCTTAAGATAGATGAGATGGTTTCAGCCCATTTCGGTGTTTCGCCTTTAACAGATGCCATACGTGCAATGCCAGCGATTGTGACAACATCGAGTTTTGTTGCAATGGCTTCTGCAAGGCCTGCAATCATAAGCACTCCTGTTATGCCATAGACAACAATGTTCCATGGCTTCTTTAAATCAAGAGCTTGTGCGCAGACTGCAAATAACAAAGGGATCAGCAATCCGTGGCTAACGAATCTTAGTCTTGAGATAAATGGTGCGGCTGCAGGATTGACAACGCAACCTAACGCAATGATTAATGCGTCATAGAACAAACCGAATGTGATACATGCGGTGAGGAGAGTAATTATTGATTTGGTCTTAACGAATCTGAAGACCATAAACGCCAATAATGCCAACTCCAAAATAGCGATTACCCATATTACAGGTAAACAACTCGCTTCTAAAAACTGAGTCATATATATTCCTCCGACTATAGAATTTATTATAGACACATTATGTCAATTTAAAATAAAAAACAAAAAGATTCCGAAGAGACATTTTTGCAAATTTTGTATAAATCCTTGTTTATTTAGTTCACGCGTGTACTATATACTATGCGTGAGAACGAAATATGAAGAAGAACAAGCGTTTATGGAACGGTCTACTTTACGTGTCGACCATTTTTGCAGCCACATCTATCAGCGTGGGTATGTTAATGGAGAAATTTTCTCTTACCCTTGATAGTGCGTTAGGCACCCAATCCAAAGTTTTAAATTCCAATGGAAAAGATGGGTATAAAACATTCGCCCCACCAGAGGATACCCTTAACAAAAACGGAACGGGAAATGCAAGAGCCTTAATCCAAAAAGCTATCGATATGGATAGAAAAATCGCCCAAGAAGGCGCGGTTCTTCTTAAAAACGAAGGCAATTCCCTCCCATTAGCAGCCGGTAAAAAAGTCACTTTACTCGGCATTAGATCACACACTCCAATATTAGGCGCTCAGATGGGTAACCCAATCTATGGAGGCGTCATTGACTTAGAAAACGCTTTAGGAAAAGAAAACAAAACCCACTTCGAAAAGACTAAATATTCAACCGGTTGGAATACCACTGCCGATAACTTTGAATTCGATGGAGGCAATCTTGATATCAACCCAACCATGGTTAGCGCTTATGAGAAGGTCAAAAACTCAAGAACAACGGGCACCAAAGTTACATATTGTGAGGGTATGACCTCGCCATATTACCCAACAGAGGCCTCTTTAGCAGAACTTTCCAGTGCAGACGCAAACTATAAGCAAAGCTTCTCCTCGTATAACGACGCGGCAATCGTAGTCGTCGGCCGCCCAGGAACAGAGGGTGTAGATTATAAGCCAGGAGAAAAAGGTTGCGGAATGATGACAGGCGCAACAGATCCGCTAGGCTTAACAACTGTTGAAAGAGAAACAATCCAGCTAGCAACCGATAACTTCGACAACGTCATCGTCATCGTTAATTCATCAAACCAGATGGAAATCGACGAATTAAAGAATAATCCAAAGATTAAATCCATTTTGTACGTCGGATTCCCTGGCGCTTATGGATGCTTAGGAATCGCAGATATCATTACAGGCAAAGTATCCCCATCAGGAGGATGCCCAGATGTCTTTGCGGCCGCCAATAGATCAGCTCCTGCAGCAGTAAATATGGATGAATACGCTTATTCAAATGCATCCATCCTCTCTAGAGCGCAGCGTAGCTCCAACTATGTCATGGAGAATGAGAGCATCTATGTTGGTTATAGATATTACGAATCACGCTACGAAGATTGCGTATTAAATAAAGGCAACGCAAGATCATTAAAGGGAGCTGTCGCCTCTACTGGAGATGCATGGTCATATGAACAAGAAATCTCATATCCATTTGGATTTGGATTGTCATATTCAACCTTTGAAGAGAAGATAGTTGGCGCACCTGAAGTACACATCGATAAAGAAAATCACCTCGCATCAATGGATGTAAAGGTTGAAGTCAAGAATACCGGAAACGTTGATTCAAAGGCAAAAGTTGAAATCTATGGTGACCCATATTACGGCGACACAACCATGGAAACATCAGCTCTCCAGTTGGTGGCATTTGAAAAAACACCTATTATCAAGGCAGGCGAAACTAAAGATATCATTGTGAGAGTTGATCTGCAAAACCTTGCAATTTGGGATCAAAGTAGTGCAAATCAGGGCTGGTTGTTCTGTTCTGAAGGTACCAGATTCTCATTAGGAAATGGTTCACACGAAGCATTAAACAACATGTTGGCATATGAAGGCATGAAGCCAACAACCGACACCTTTATGGATGGTGAGGGCAATGCTGAAGCAGCTTGTTTCGTCACATTCAAAGATAAGGGAATAGATGACCACTTCTTCCAGACATCAGAAAATGGAGAAAAGACAGAAAATCAGATTCCATATGCAGACTGGAATTACTACGAAGAAGGAAAAATCAAACATCTTTCAAGATCTGACTGGGCAGGCACTTGGCCAGTTGAGATGAAGAACATGACAGTTCCTGCATCGATGGTAAATGACCTTGAAGGAAAGTATTACACAGTTAAAAAAGACGAGAATCCAACAGTTGTTTGGGGCTCAACGGAAACAAATCATAAATACTACGACATGTATGGCATTCCATACGATGATCCAAGATGGGATGAAATCGCATCTCAAATGACACTTGAAGAGGGAATGTATTTCGCCCTATTCGGCGGACCAGTCTTCCCTGCTGTTAAATCAGTTGGATTTGAAGAGGCATTCTTGCTTGAGAATTCAGGAAACGGCGTGGCCCTTCAGCTCAATGCTGCAAAAGACACCAATGCTCCATGGTCAATCAAATCGAACGACCCATATTCATTATGGCACGGACAAATCCTTCCATCTGCACCACTTGTAGCAGCAACATTCTCCCACGAAGTTATGGAAGAGGTTGGCGAATTTATGGGAATTGAGTCCCTATTTGCAGGCATTTCCATTGTTTGGGGCACCGGATTAAATACTCATAGAACACCATATTGCGGACGTAATAACGAATATTATTCAGAGGACCCGGTCCTATCAGGCGAAGCTGCAGCAGATGCTGATGCAGGCGCAAAGAAATACGGACTCATCCTCGCGATGAAGCATTTTGCATTCAACGATATGGAGACAAATCGTAAGGGCGTTTCACCATTCATGACAGAACAAAGAGCACGTGAAGTCGAATTACGTGCATATCAAATTGCGGTTGAATCACATAGACACGATGTTTGGGAAGACGGGACCAAGAAAGTTGATGCAGGCATCACTGGCATTATGATTTCCTTCTCAAAGATCGGTGGAGTTGAATGTTCATGTTCTAGAAGCATGTTAACAAACATCCTCAGAAAAGAATGGGGATTCCACGGCTATTTAGTCACCGACATCCAGGATGACATGGATTTAGCCTCACAAGAACTCTATGCAGGTATCACAGGCATCGATATCCGTGGCGCGCAGGATTTCTATTCATCCACCACTCCAGCAAACAAACTCGGAGCACAGATCGATGGAACAATCCTCGATGCAAATGCTTATGCTCACGATCAGGTTATGCAAGAAACCATTAGAGAATCCAACAAA